>JBNMNM010000211.1:0-5551 GCA_051275585.1 bacterium
TCGGATTTATAATGCAAAGGATAAATTGATTGGAAGCTACTTTTGGACACCGACTTATTCTTTTGTTTATGATTTAAATGGAAAACGAGCTGGAAAAGTCAAGTGTATTGCATGGCCTAGAGTTTGTGCCGCAGGAGTTGCGGGGTATTTATTAAAAGCATTTTAAAAAATTTTATCTTGGTGAATTTTCTCTTCGCACATTGTCTATGGAAACACAGGAATTAATCCAATGTCTAAAACGAGTTCCTCTTTTTAATGATGTTGCAGATGATCCAGAAAAAATGGATCGTATTATTTCAATTATTGAAGTCCGAGAATATAAAAAAGGTTCTTATATTTTTAAAGAATTAGAACAAGGTGATGAACTTTTTATTTTGAATGAAGGTGCTGTTCAAATTTGTAAAACGACTCGTCAAAATGAAGAATATACTATTGTTGAGCTAAAAGCTGAGGATAATGTATTCTTTGGTGAGATGGCTTTGATGGATAATGATGTTCGTTCTGCAAGTATTCGAGTTTTATCTGATTGCAGTGTTTCTGTGATTGGAAGAGATAAATTTGAACAATTAGGAAATCAATATCCTGAAATTGGTCTGCCAATCACACGAACCATTGTAAAAAAAGTTTGTAAGGGCTTACGTGGAGCAAATGAAGATGTTATTCTTCTTTTTGATGCTCTTGTTGATGAAATTCAAGAATCTGAATTATGATTTTTTGTTTTCTAAAACTTCCATTGTAAGTTGGAAAATATCATCAACTTGAATGCTAGTTAAACATTCCCGTTGAATTTTATTTGTGCATTTTCCTTTGCCATTTCGGCTACACGGACGGCAAGGAAGATCAGCAGAAACAAGCTTACTTTGTTCCATAAATGGGCCATACCCAAATTCTTTTGAAGTAGGGCCAAAAATACAAATAGCTGGAGTTCCTACAGATTCTGCAAAATGTCCAATGGCTGAGTCATTGCTAATGGCAATATCACACTTTTGTAATAATGCAGATGATCCAAGAAACGACAATTTTCCAGCAAGATTAATAATTGGACTTTTGCTGTGTTGAACTAACCACTTTGGTTCTTCATCACTAGCACCACCTAAAATAATAATCTCATGACCTTTTAGAACTAATTTTTGAATCAGTTCTAAGTAATATTCTTTAGGCCATGATTTTCCTACAAATGAAGAACTAGGGCCAATTGCAATGGTTGATTGAAATTGGATTTGATGTTCTTTTGCAAGATTTTCAATTTGTTGTTGATCTTGTTCACTAGGAAAAATTTCCGTAGATTGATCTAATGTTTTTGGATCAGCAAACGGTTCTAGCATTTGACAATAGGCACCACGTTGAGTTGGAAAGTCTTTTAAAAAATTCCATTTAAATAATAATAACAAATTTCGTTGCCAACTTCGTTTGTTAATTTTAAAGGTTTTTTTTGTAAAAAAAAGAGATAATCCCAACCAAACAAGAAGTAGTAAACGACTTCGTAGTGATCGATGAGCATCAAAAACTAAATCGTATGGATTGTCTCGAAATTGTTGAACAGTTTGTTTGAAAGTTCCTTTTTTTCGACGATCAAAAGGAATAATTTTATGAATGTGTGGGTTGTTCGCACATATTCCAGCAAAGTCTGTTGAAGTAAGAAAATCAATTTGAGCATTTGGAAATAACATCCGAATTGCCCGAAATAATGGTGTTAATAAAATAATATCGCCAAGTGATGAAAAGCGAATGACTAGAATTCGTTGAATGTGTTTATTACTTAACATGAATTTTTTTTGAGTAAAATTAGAGGTATGGCTTTTTTCTTTCGACAAGCAAAACAGAAACCAAAGAAAATTTTAATTTCTCGAACAGATCGTATTGGAGATTTTGTTTTAACCCTTCCTGTATTTGAAGCGTTAAAAAGTCATTTCAAAGAAATTGAAATTACTGTTCTGTGTCAGGATTTAGTTTCGCCGTTGCTGAATAACAATCCTTTTGTTGATCACATCATTTCTATCCCAAAAGATTTTTCAGAGCAAAATCTTATTCAAGAAATTAAGGAATATCAATTTGATAGTCTACTAGTTTTAGTAAATGATCCTATCATTTTGAAGCTTCTTCCTAAATTACACAGTATTCCTGTTCGAATCGGGCCAACAAGCAAACCAAAAGCCTTTTTGCATTACACGCATCCTGTTGTACAAAAGCGTTCTAAGTCAATCTGTAATGAGGCGGTTTATAATTTAGAGATTTTACATGTATTCCCTTCGATTCCTACAAAAGCAAATATTTCTCCAAAAATTTATATTCAAGAAGAAGATGAACAAAGGCTAGAGCAGGTTTTAACTAAATTAGAAATTCCAACAGATGATTTATCTCGTGGTGTGGTGATTCATGCAGGAATGAATGGTTCTGCTTTAAATTGGGAAGAAAAAAATTATCAAGAGGTTGCTCAAAAATTTGTTGATGAAGGATTTGCTGTATTTTTAACAGGAATTGGAAAAGAAGAGGAAGAACGAAATCAAAAATTTATTCAGAAAATTGAAGTTCGTAATTCTGGAAAAATTTATAATTTGGCAAATCAATTATCATTGCCTAATTTAGTAGCTTTTTTAAAAAATGTGAAACTTTTTATTGGCCCATCAACAGGCCCTACACATTTGGCAAATGGTGTATCTACTCCACTAATTTCATTTTATCCACCAATTCAAGTTCAATCAAAAACTCGCTGGGAACCATACTTAGCATACTCCGTGATTTTTACACCTGATGTTGAATGTGGTCAAAAATATAAATGCAAAGGTGAATCTTGTAAGGACTTCTTTTGCATGAACCAAATTGACCCTACTGAAGTTTTTAAAGAAGGATTAAAACTAATTAAAAAACCTTAGAAATAATTGATTTCTAGTGTACTTCTGTAAGCCAGCTTTTAACCTCTTCAATCCATTCTTCTTGGTTTTGAATTGGAGAAAGTTGGTGTCCTTGTTTGATCAAATAACGAAGAAATGTTCTCTGTCGTTTTGCAAAGCGACATATTTCAGTATGAAGTTTGTCAATCATTCCTTGATATTGAATTTTCCCCTGTAAATATTGACCAATCCACTTATATTCAAGTCCATACTTATCTAATTGCTGAAAACTAATTCCTTTTTTTTCATAAAGAAAACGAACTTCATCAATCATTCCTTGAGTTGCTCTTGTCTCTAAACGAACTTTGATTTTTTCTCGTAACTCATCACGATCTGATTGAGTAATATAGATTTTATGTGAATAATTTTTGGTAAATTGATTTTCTGTTACAACTTTATTTTTTTGTTGAGTTGCTTTCTCAATGGCTCTTGCCATTCTTCGCTTGCTGTCTTGTTCCCAGTGATGCTGTTCCCATAAATTAATTCTTTTTAGTTCTAAATAAAGTTCTTCCTTTGTTTTTTTCTCAAGTGCTTCTGTCAGCTCTAAATCAGTTCCATCATTTTCAAATTGATAATCTTCAATCAGAGCTTTAAGATAGTGAGCAGTTCCACCACAAAGAATCGGAATATTTCCTCGTTCTGTAATTTCTTGAAGTGCTTTTGTTGCTTGCTCTTGAAAATCTGAAACTGAGAATTTTTCACCTGGATCAACCACATTGATAAGATGATATGGAATACTTTCATATTCATCTAAATCTTTTCCTGTACCTAAGTCCATATAACGAAATACCTGACGACTATCGACAGAAATGATTTCACCTTGAATTTCTTTGGCTAATTCAACCGCTTTTTTTGTTTTTCCAGAAGCAGTTTCACCTAAGATTACAATGACTTTTTTCATAGTTACAGAGGAAATAATGGGTTTTTATTTTTTTCTCGGTTCCTGCTAGCTTAAAAACTTTTGAGTCGTTAAACTTTGCATCTTTTTGTCTTGTTAATCGCAGTAACGTTGATTTTTTTTTTGATTATAGGAACATGGAAAACACAATTACTTCAACAAAATTACTAGATCAATTACTTGATGGAAAAAATCTTACTTCTGAATCTGCAAAATGGATGATGACTCAATGTATGGAGGGCTTGATCTCTCCTGTACAAATGTCTGCCATTCTTGTTGCTCTCCGAATGAAAGGAGAAACTGTAGAAGAAGTAACTGCTTGTGTCCAAGTAATGAGAGAAAAATCAACAAAAATTTCTTTTTCTGCGGAAACAATTGTTGATACTTGTGGAACTGGTGGAGATTCCTCAGGAACATTTAATGTTTCAACTACAGTTGCTTTGTTGCTTGCCGCTGGAGGATATAAGATTGCAAAACATGGAAATCGTTCCATGACCTCAAAAAGCGGAAGTGCTGATCTTCTTGAAGCTTTAGGATTGAATATTGGGTTAACACCTGAACAAGTTGCAACTTGTATCGAAGAAACAAATTTTGGATTTTTATTTGCTCCAGCTCTACACTCAGCAATGAAAAATGTGGTGCCTGTACGAAAAGAGTTAGCTGTAAGAACCATTTTTAACATTTTAGGGCCATTAACAAATCCTGCTGGTGCGAATGTTCAAATCATTGGTCTATTTACTCCGACTTTAGTTTCTAAAGTAATTCATGTATTAAAAGAACTTGGAACTCGTTCCGCATTTGTTGTTTCTGGTGAAACAGGTATGGATGAAGTTTCAATTACTTGCAAAACTCATGTAGCTCATCTTTCGGCTAATGGTGAAATCAAAGAATTCTTATTTGATCCAACTCAATTTGGTTTTGAATTAGCAGAATTAAGCGATATTCAAGGTGGTTCTCCAGAATATAATGCAGAAATTACTCGAAGTATTCTTTCTGGTGAATGTCAAGATGCTAAGCGAGACATGATTGTATTAAATACAGGATTTGCAATTGCAGCCGCAGACAATCTTGAACTCAGTGAAGCTTTTGAAAAAGCAAGACAGTTGTTAGATTCCAAAAACGGAATTGAACTTATTGAAAAGGTAGCTTCTCTTTCCAAATCATTCTAAGTGGATTTCTGAATGAATATTTTAGAAAAAATTGTTGCAGATAAACGGATTGAAGTTAAACAAGAATTAGCTCATATCAATGATGATTTAATTTATCGAACTGAAGATGATAAGCGAACTCCTTATAGTTTTCTTAATGCCTTAAAGGTAGATGGTTTATCTGTTATTGCAGAAGTTAAAAAAGCATCTCCATCAAAAGGAGTGATCCGAGAAGATTTTGATCCTGTTGCAATCGCAAAAGAGTATGAAGCTCATGGAGCGACTTGTTTAAGTGTTTTAACAGAGAAAAAATATTTTCAAGGTCATCCTGATTATTTGAAAGAGATCCGAAAACAAGTAAATATTCCTCTTTTGAAAAAGGATTTTTTTATTGATCCTCGACAAATTCGAGAGGCTTACGATTTAGGAGCAGATGCAATTTTATTGATTGTTTCTTGTTTAAAAAAACAAGAACTAGAATATTATTATGAAATTGCAAGTAGCTATGGTTTAACTTGTTTAGCTGAAGTTCATTCTGAAGAAGAAGTAAAAATTGCGTTAGAATGTAACTTTGAATTAATAGGGATCAATAATCGAGATTTAAGTACTTTTGT
>JBNMNM010000212.1:0-5489 GCA_051275585.1 bacterium
AATTTCATTATCTAGAAGATCTACATACTGATTAGTGATATTCATATCCAAAGTAATGGAACCTTGAAAAACTCCCCCCACTAAAGTAGGGGGATTCTGGGATTGTAAATTAATGTTAGGTTCTATGGAACTAATGTCCACATTGTGTGGTTTGATTGGATTTCTAAAGTACAATCAAACACATCTTCAAACCATTTTTTCTTGGTTTTTAAAGACCATTGCGAAAGTGATAAATCTCCAAGATCATTAAGTACAAAAGTAACGGTATTTTCAACATATTGAACATGAACTGATGCCACTTGCGATTTATGCTCTCGATCTAATGCATCTGAAACTCGAAGAATGGCAGAAAGTTGGTCAACTCTCTTTCTTTCATCTTTTGACAATTTTCCATATTCTGCATGGTTTGGATTTGGTGTATTTCGTGTATGATAACGAGCCACCAAACTAATCAATTTTAATTCACTATTGGTTACTCCCACCAACTCCATATTTCGAATTAAATACATTGAATGCTTGTGATGATCTGAGGAACGAATAAACCGTCCAATATCATGAAGAATGGCTGAAGCTTCTAATAAAACTCGATCTCTTGAAGTAAGTTCATGAACTCCTTCTAAACCATCAAATACTTGAGTTGAAAGCCGTTGAACATTTCTCGCATGCTCTAAGTTTGCTCGATATTTTGTAGCATAGAACATTGCAGAACGAGTAATTTGTTGATTAACTGTTGAAGGAACACTTGGTCCATACTCTTCAAGAAGCTCTGCAAGAATTCCATCTCGAACTCCAACATTAGGAATAGTTAAACTTCTACAATTTGTTAATTCTAATAATGAGTCAAAAACATAACTTGCCGATAAAATTACATCAGAACGATCTATAGCTAATCCCAGTTCTTCCTGCCTTTCATCAAAATTCAACCGATTTAATTCTTTGCAAATAGTCTTAAATTCTCTTTTTTCGAGATAAACAACACCATCTTTACTTTTTGGTTTGTCCTTTAATAATTTTTTTCCAAGCTTTCCAATTGCAGAGGCATTTCCACCTGTAATAATTAATTGATCAAAATTAAGTCCTTGAAATTTATTTTTTAAGGATTCTTGAAAATCTTTTAAAAAAGATTTTACCCATATTTTAAAGGCTTTTTCTTGATTTGCTGTATATTGAAACATTTCAAGAAGACGAACTGTTCCAACTCGAAAAGACTCTGCAAATTGAATATCACCATTTTGTACAACAGTAATTTCAACACTACCTCCACCTAAATCTGCAAGCATATAAGTGCCCTGACTTAGATCCACAACTTGACGTACTGCACATAATAAAATGGATGCTTCCTTTCCACCAGAAATTCCTTCTAAATGAATTCCAACTTCGTCTTCGATTCTTTGTAATACTTCTTCTTTATTTTGAGCTTCTCGAAATGCACTTGTTGCATAAGTCCGAATCTCAGAACATTCTCTCTGAGCAAGGGATAAACTATAAACTTTTAATTCCTGAATCAAATTTTTTAATAACTCTTCAGAAAGATAGCCTGTTTGAAAAACCTCTCGTCCTAGACGAATGGGACTTCTAGCTGTTTCTAAGATTTCAATACGTCCATCTTTTGTTAATTGAGCACAACTCATCCGAATTGCATTCGAGCCTACATCAATAGCACCTACAATTTTCATCGTGTTTTATTCAGTTTATTATTATGTATTTTGATTTGATTATTGAATCTATTGAGGAATATTTTAAGAAAGTATTTTGTAAATTTGTTAGGGTAGAATTAAACTTAGATCATAATTTGATTGGAGCTAAGTTTTAGATGCAAGGAAATATAGGATTTTCCTTGCTGATTTTGGATTTAATTTATTTTTCTATTCCATCAATTTTATTTAATTTTTTCCAATAAAGACTATGAGAATTAAAAATTGGATATTTAAAAGGAAGCTTAGAAAAATGATGAATCCATTCACTTTGCCACTCTGTAACCAATTGATCTGCATCTAAAAAATTCTCTTCTGAAACTGAGGCAAAATCAGAAAAATAACTTAACATTGATTCTTCAACTTGCTTTCTAGAATCTAAAATTTCTTTTTTATAATCACTAGAAAGAACTAATCGTCGATGAATTTCTTCATGTCTTCGCCATAACGAATTATGTTGTTGATATTCATCTTCGCAAAGAGCACCAAAGTGAATGCATGGATCAAAATTAACAGGTTTAAAAATTGACCATGTCGGTTCTGCTGTTCCTGTAAAGAAATTAAAACTTCCATCATCTGAAAGTGCAATTACCATTGAACCTGCAACTTGCAAATTTTTAAAATGCTTTAAAAAACTACGTTCAATATTTTTACGTTCCTTCCATTGAAAATCAAAAATAGATGGTAATTCATGTTTTCTTAAAAATTGAAACATTGATCCAATTGAATTATCAAATTCTTGATGAATTCTCATTAAATCATTCTTCAATGTTGTTCGATAGTTTGTTGCACCTTGATAAGTTAAGAGAAAAGACTCAAACGCATTTGAAAAATTAAGCTCTTCCATCCCAGTATACAACCCTTCTTTCATTGCATACTCATCTAGGTTGTAAGACTTTTCATCAAAACTACGACCAATAATATAGTAATTGGTAATGGTTGCAACATCTTCTGATTTTCTAGCAACCCAATGATTTTTTACTGTTTCTAGAATCCATGTTTCATTTTTATCAACAATAAGAAAACTAGAATTGTATTTTTCAGAGCTATCAAAATAAGAGGAAGATCCTCCTTGTCCATGTTCTTCTAAAAATTTTGTAATGATACCTAATGCGTCTTTTGCTGTTTTTCCTCGTTCCAAACCTAAACGCACTAAATCAAGGCTAATAAGCCCTAAAATATCTTGTTCTGCTTTTGTATAAACACATTCGCAACCAATCACAACACCTTGATCGTTGACTCCCATATCACCGCCCCAAGACCAAAAAGGCTTATGAAGAATCACACCATATCGATTTTCTACTTGTTCGATATCAATATATGTTGTTTTTAGTTTTTTCTCTCGATCACCTTGAACTGCTGGAATACGATATACAAGCTGTGCTTCGCTTGGATTTCGAACTGTATTTTTTGCAAAAAATGTCACGCCGTTTTTACGAATTGCAATAGCATCAGACATAATAACTTTTTGGTTTGGGTTTGTCTTTTTTGACAGGATGTCCCTTTACAAAGTATCAATGAATCGTTCTTATCCTTGATGAGAAATTAGCCAATATAAGAAAATAGCGTCAAGCGAAAATTCGCTAAAACATAAAAATATAAGTATTTAAAAAAGAATTATATTATTATTTTTCATCTTAAAAAATAGTATTTTATACGGATTTCATCATGGAATTAGATAGTCAGAGCATCAAGTTTATTTTTGGAATAAAATTACGTCGCTATCGTAAGAAAAAAAATTACTCTCTTAAAGAATTAAGCAAAGAAACAGGTTTATCTGCATCATATTTGAATGAAATCGAAAAAGGAAAGAAATATCCAAAAACAGAAAAAATTCTTACGTTATCAAAATCTTTAGATGTTACTTTTGATGACCTAGTTTCATTAAATCTAGGAACAGATTTACAACAAATTAGTAGTTTATTTGATTCTTCTTTTTTACGCCGTTTTCCTTTTCAATTATTTGGAATTACAACTCAGAATATTTTAGAGCTAATGAGTAATGCACCTACTCAAGCAGGAGCATTATTACGCTCTTTATTTAGTATTGCTCGCTCTTATGATATGAAAGTAGAACATTTTTTTTCTGCTGCATTATCATCATACCAAGAAATGCATAATAATTACTTTGAAGATATTGAACAAGCCTCAATAGAATTTATTCAAGAACAAGGATGGGAAAATAAGCAACAAATTCAAACAGCAGAATTTCAATCTATTTTAGAAAATCAATATAACTATCAAATTCAAGAGACAGATTTTAATAAATATCCACAATTAAAAGTAGTTCGAACGGTTTGGGTTGAAGGCGAAAAACCTAAATTGTTGATTAATTCAAAGTTGATGAACTCACAGAAAGATTTTGTTCTAGCTCGGGAAATTGCATATAATCGGATGGGTTTAAAGGAAAGAGTTTCACCTGCAACATGGAATCGTGTAGAAAGCTTTGACCCCATTCTTAATAACTTTAAGGCTTCTTATTTTGCAGGAGCTATATTTATTCGACTTAATTCAATCCAGAAGCATTTAGCAGCGTTTTTTCAGAATCAACAGTGGGATGAATTTCGATTTTTAGAGCTAATTCACCAATATAATGTGACTCCCGAAATGTTTATGTATCGGGTGAGTCAGGTTCTTTATAAATTTTTCCAACTTAAAGAAATTATTTTCCTGCGAGTCAATCACAATCATAATTCTCGAAAATTTCGATTGAATCGAGAACTGAACATGTCTGGTGGGAGTTGGGGCAGGGGTGTTGGTCTTAATGAACATTTATGCCGACGATGGTTGCCCCTTCAATTGATTCAGAATTTAGAACAATCTATTGAAGAACCTCCATTAATTGGAATTCAACGAGCTAAAGTTTTGAGTACTGGGTCTGAATTCCTTTTTATTACTTTATCTCGTCCCTTAGTCTTGGTAAAAGATAGCAGTACTAGTGTTACACTTGGACTTGAAATTACGCCCAAGTTAAAACGAAAAATTCGTTTTTGGAATGATAAAAACATTCCTCGAATCAATATTGATGAAACCTGTGAACGTTGTCCTCTAAATGAAGAACAATGTTCTCAAAGAGCTGCACCATCCACTGTTTTTCAAAGAGAACAAGACATTGTTGAAAGGAACACTGAACTACAAGCCTTAATTCAAGAAATGAAGGCTAATGATTAAAGGTTCATTGCTAATCGTGGTTGATAATGCAAACTTTTTTTCATCTTTGTAATTCGCAAGTTACTTTTTTGTAATTGTTTAAAATCAAGCTGATTTTGTTTTTCTGCCTGAATCAATGCATCCATCACATTATAAAACTGCTCTCCATCATACGAGAGCAATAAATAATCAACACCAGCATTCAGCGATTTAATAGCTACACCTCGAATTCCCCAACGACTACGAAATACTGATCCCATATTAAGATCATCAGTGATTAAAATTCCTTCATGTTTCCATTGATCACGAATGATTCCTTGCACAATTTTCTTTGAAAATGAAGTTAGATATTCAGAATCAACCTGACTTAACTTAACATGTCCCAACATAATAAAAGCATTTGTTTGTTTTGCACCTTCTCGAAAAGGAAGCCAGTCATGTTTATTTAGAAATTTTGGACTCATATTTAATTGTCCTGCTTGATAATGAGTATCGTGAACTACTCGCCCCTAAAGGAACGAGCTTCCAGCAGTTTGTTCGTTTGAAATAAACGAATTAGTTGCTTTCTTTTTTGACGCTTCGTTGCTATCTGCAAGTTTGGCTTTCGCCTTACTCGTCTTACGATTAGCTCCACGCCCACTATCA
>JBNMNM010000213.1:0-5469 GCA_051275585.1 bacterium
ATCCTTATTGATAAATTTGATTTTTTAGGAAAAGTAGTATGAAAGTCGATGTAATGAGAAAGATAGATTTTTTTGTAGGTGTTCCACTTTGTTTTATCGCATCATTATTGAGTCCTATTTTTTTAAAGAAGAGAGATAAAAAAGCAAAAAAGAAACTGCTTTTTATTGAACTCTCAGAAATGGGAAGTGCAATTTTAGTTGATCCAGCAATGCGGAAAGCAGAAAAAGAGTTGGATGCAGAACTATTTTTTGTGATCTTCAAAAAAAATAAGCCAAGCCTAGAACTATTACAAACAATTAAAGACGAAAATATTTGTACAATTCGAGAAGACTCATTCCTCAATTTAACGATTGATACCTTGAAATTCTTGAAATGGTGTCGAGAAAAAGGCATTGATTCTGTAGTTGATTTAGAGCTTTTTTCCCGAGTTACAGCATTACTGACTGCTTTTTGTGGAGCAAAAAACCGAGTTGGTTTTTATCGGTTTCATAATGAGGGGCTTTATCGTGGAAACATGTTAACTCATCAAGTTTCTTATAATCCTCATGTTCATATTGCAAAAAACTTTATTGCATTAATCAACTCTTTGATTTCTGATAATGATGAAGTTCCTTATTCAAAAACAATTGTTCATGATGAAGAAATTGTTTTAGAAAAGGCTCATGTACCTGAGTCTGATCAAAAGTTGATGCAAGAAAAAGTTAAAACTAAATATCCTGAATATAATTCAGAAAAGCATAAAATTATTCTGATTAATCCAAATGCTAGTGAGCTTTTGATTCAACGACGTTGGATGCCTGAGTATTATGTAGAGTTAATAAGTACAATCCTAAATAATCATGAAGAAAATCTTATTGTGATTACAGGTGCTCCAAATGAGAGAGAAGAAGCTCAAGCATTAAAAAATGGTGTAGGAAATGATCGTTGTTTAAATATGGCAGGTGATTTGAAATTTGAAGAACTTCCAGCTTTATACTCAATAGGTCATATTATGGTGAGTAATGATTCTGGCCCACCTCATTTTGCGGCAGTGACAGATTTACCAACCTATGTATTTTTTGGCCCTGAAACTCCAGCCTTATACGGATCGTTAGGAAACTTTACACCAATTTATGCAGGACTTTCCTGTTCTCCATGTGTAAGTGCATCAAATCATCGAAAAACAGCTTGTGTTGATAATGTTTGTTTAAAGGTTATTGAACCAAAGCAAGTTTATGAAATGATTCTTCCTCATTTTCAAAAATAAAGTTGAAAGGAACCAGTTAATCAGTTTTTAAATTTAGTACAAAAAGATGAAAAATTTTCGGCAATTCATCAAAATGCAAAAATGGCGATAGGAGAAATTCGCAATTTGATCAAAGAAATCGCATAGATGACTTGATTACAATCATCTATTGCAATTTTATTATTTTAATTGAGATCTAAGTCTTTCCAGACTTGAAGTGCTCGTTCTGCAACCATTTGTCGTTTATCTTTTTTACTTGTTGTTCGAGAAACTTGAATGCTCTCAATTAAACCAAAGTTACTGTTCATTGGTTGGAAATTATCAGGAGATGCTGTCATTAAATAATTAATAAGCCCTCCAATCATTGTTTGTGAATTTGGTTTAAGCGTAGGTTTTTCTTCTATCTTTTGAATAATATTCAAGGCAACCCATAGTCCTATCGCTGTAGACTCTGTATATCCTTCAACTCCTGTAATTTGTCCTGCTAAGTATATTCCTTCTGCCTTTTTAATTTCTAAGCATGAATTTAGGTGAACTGGAGTCTTAATATAAGTATTTCGGTGAATACTTCCAAGTCGAGCAAACTCGCAGTTTTCCAAACCTGGAACCATTCTGAAAACACGCTCTTGCTCAGGATAGGTCATTTTAGTTTGACAACCTACTAGATTGTATAAACTTCCTGACTCATTTTCCTGACGTAACTGCAAAATGGCTTCTGATTGTTCTCCTGTTCGTGGATCTTCAAATCCAACAGGTTTCATTGGACCAAAAGAGAGTGTTTTATGACCTCTTTCCGCCATCACCTCGATTGGTAAGCAGCCTTCAAAGTATTTTGCTTTTTCAAATTCTTTGAATGGAACTTTTTTCGCAATTAGTAATCCTTCAATAAAATTTTCATATTCTCTAATGTTCAAAGGACAATTAATATAATCTGCATCACCTTTGTCATATCGAGCCGCTTTAAATGCAATATCCATATTGATGCTGTCAGCAAAAACAACAGGTGCAATAGAATCAAAGAATGCTAGTGATTCTTCTCCTAAAAGCTCTTGGATTGATTTTGCAAGTGGATCTGATGTCAAAGGACCCGTTGCAATAATAATATGATCAAATTCTTTTTGAAGATCAGAAATCGACGTGATTTCTTTTTTGATAATGGTAAGAGTTGGTAATTCAGCAAGTTTTTTTTCAATTGCTTTTGAAAAAATTTTACGATCAACAGCAAGTGCAGATCCTGCTGGAACAGAACTTTTTTTTGCTGATTGGATAATTAGTGAATCATGAAGAGCTAATTCTGCTTTTAGAAGACCATGTGCATTCGAAATATCTTCACTTTTGAATGAATTCGAGCAAACAAGTTCAGCTAAATTTTCAGTTTGATGAGCTGGAGTTTTTTCTTGAGGTCTCATTTCAAATAAAGTTACAGAAAAATCTCGCTTCGCTAGTTGCCATGAGGCTTCACAGCCTGCTAGGCCACCACCAATAATTGCAATTTTTTGGGATTTAGACATAATTTTTTTGGGAATTTAAGGTGTTTTTTTATAAAACTAAAAACTCGTTAAAGCTTTTTTGTTGAAAAAACATACTGTGACAAGTAAGAATGTCCTCTGATATTATTGACTATGAGAATATAGATGACTCTTATAGTCGTCAATGGCGGTATTAAAACAAATATGTTTTATTGAATCTTTTAAAAAAAAACTATGAAGCACCTAAAAAAAGCTGATCCAAGTCAACCTTTTCAAGAAGAAGTTGATAACTTTAAAAAGTCTTTTGAAGAACGAATGGAATTGAGTGTTGTTCAACATCTTCCAAAATCTTCAGATCGTGATAAATTTCGAGCATTATCTTATGCTGTTCGTGATTTACTCGTTTCAAAATGGCTTAAAACGCAAACTTACTACTACAAAACAAATCCAAAACGGGTTTATTATCTTTCACTAGAATTCCTGATGGGAAGAACTCTAGGAAATACGATGATGAATCTTGATATGGAAGATGTTTGTACAGAAGCAATGTCAGGCTTAGGTTATTCAATTGAAGAATTTGAAAGCTTGGAATTTGATGCTGGTCTTGGAAATGGTGGTCTTGGTCGTTTAGCTGCATGTTTTCTAGATTCAATGGCAACGTTGGACTTACCTGCATATGGATACGGAATCCGTTATGAATTTGGAATGTTCAAGCAGAAAATCAAGGATCTAGAACAAACTGAAAGTCCAGATAACTGGCTTCGTTATGGAAATCCATTTGAAATTGCAAGAACTGAGGATTTTCATGTAGTTAACTTTGGTGGACGTGTTCATTCATACGAAGATGCACATGGTAAGCTTCAAACAGAATGGTTAGATTGTGAACAAATCATGGCAACGGCTTATGATGTTCCAGTCCCAGGGTACAAAACAGAAACTGTAAATACGTTACGACTTTGGAGTGCAAAAGCAACTCGTGAGTTTAATCTATCTACATTTGATTCTGGAGATTATATTGGTGCTGTGCATCAAAAAAATCTATCAGAAACAATCTCAAAAGTGCTTTATCCTAATGATAATAATTATGAAGGAAAGCAACTTCGTCTAAGACAACAGTATTTTATGGTATCTGCTTCAATCCAAGATATCATTCGACGATTTGAGAACTGTGGTGATAAAATTGAAGACTTACCGAAAAAAGTTGCAATCCAATTAAATGATACTCATCCATCACTTGCGATTCCAGAATTAATGCGAATCCTTCTTGATGAACGTGGAATGGATTGGAATAAAGCATGGGATATTGTAACTAAAACATTTGCTTACACTAACCATACAGTACTTCCTGAAGCTTTAGAAACTTGGCCTGCGGAGATGTTACACAAGATCCTTCCTCGGCATTTAAGTATCATTTATGAGATCAATCAACGTTTCTTGGATGAAGTTGCAACTCATTATCCAGGTGATTTTGCAAAACGATCTCAAATGTCAATTGTTCAAGAAGGTGATTCACAACAAATTAGAATGGCAAACCTTGCTATTGTTGGAAGTCACTCTGTGAATGGTGTTGCTGAGCTTCATAGTAAGTTGTTAAAAGAGCAAGTATTTCATGAATTCTATGAAATGATGCCAGAAAAATTTAATAATAAAACCAATGGAATTACTCCACGGCGTTGGTTACGGAAAGCAAACCCAGGCTTAAGCAAACTGATTACAGAAAAAATTGGTGATGGTTGGGTTAAAAAACTTGATGAGCTTAAAGGATTAGAGAAATTTGCTGATGATAAAGTTTTCTTAGATCGTTGGATTGATATCAAACATGAGAACAAAGTAGAGCTTGCTAAAATTATCAAAGAAAAATGCTTTGTAGATGTAAATCCAGACTCTATGTTTGATATTCAAGTAAAACGGATTCATGAATACAAAAGACAATTGTTGAATGTATTGCATGTGATTCATCTTTACAATCAAATCAAAGATAATCCAGATAAAGAATTTGTTCCACGAACTGTTATTTTTGGTGGAAAAGCAGCTCCAGGATATTATACAGCTAAATTGATCATTAATTTGATTTGTTCTGTTGGTAATATTATCAATCGAGATCCAGCAGTAAGAGATCTTCTAAAAGTTGTTTTTATTCCAAATTATGGTGTTTCACTTGCAGAAAAAATTATGCCTGGTGCTGATCTATCAGAGCAAGTTTCAACAGCAGGACTAGAAGCATCTGGAACTGGAAATATGAAGTTCTCCTTAAATGGTGCGTTAACTATCGGAACACTTGATGGTGCAAACATTGAAATTAAGGAAGAAGTTGGTGATGAAAATATCTTTATCTTTGGAAAGAAAGAAGAAGAGATTCAAGAGCTAAAACAAAACGGATATGATCCTAGAGCAATTTACAATGAAAATGCTGATTTACGAAGAGTTCTAGATCAAATTAGAGATGGTTATTTCTCTCCATCAGATCCAGATCACTTCAAGCCTCTTTATGATAACTTGCTACAATATGGAGATCGTTTCTTCTTATTAGTTGATTTTCAAGATTATATTGAAACTCAAGAGAAAGTAAGCGAGCTTTATAGTAATAAATATGAATGGCACAAACAAGGAGTCTTGAATGTTGCTCGAATGGGTAAATTCTCTTCTGATCGTGTTATCAAGCAATATGCAGATGAAATTTGGAATGTAGAAAACTCCAAAATAGGAGAGTAATTCTCACCTGATTCGCTATTGACGGGGTGAAGGTTTTCCTTCACCCTTTTTCCAGCCTAAAA
>JBNMNM010000214.1:0-5460 GCA_051275585.1 bacterium
TTGATGAGGCTTCTAGTGCATTTTTTGTCAAATTTCCTAGAACTCTCTCACAAAGCACTGGATCAGTTTTAAAAACAATATTTCCAGCTTTTGAAGCAATTTTTAACTGAACTTTATTTTCAGTTTTATAATGAATATATTGATGGTAAATATAATTCACCACATCGAATGAATTGATGAGCGTATAATTTACTGTAAGATCATTATTTTCAGCAGCTAATAATTCTCTTTGTTGTTGAATTTCAGAAATTACATGTTGTGAAGTTTCCTCTAGCATTTCAAATAATTCAGTATCAATATTTTCTTTTCCTTGTGTTTTAATAACATCAATCAGGTTTTTTAGATTTCCTGTTGTATTTAAAATATCATGGAAAAAAATCCTTTCAAGTTCTCTCTTTCGTTTTTGATTTTGAATATCACGAATTACAAAAACAGTGTATATTCTTTCGTAATATTCAAATGGCGTTGCTGTTACTTCTAATTCTAAATTATCTTGTGTTGAATCAACGACTCTTGTAACTTGACACTCCTCTTTACCTTTTTTTCCTTCTAATGATGAAGAAATAACCTTGGTAATATCACACCCTTTACAAAAATCCGCAGTTCCACATCCTTCTGAAATTAGTTTAGAATGAATGCAATCCAAACTATCACCTATTCTCATCCCAATTAAAGCATCACTTTTATACTGACTAACAGTCTCCATCATTTCATTTGCATAAATAATTTCACCATTTTCATTAAAAATAACAACAGGAGCTGTGATTGCCACTAGCAATTCATGAAGTAATTTTGATTTTTTTAAAAACTCAACATCACTTTGAATTTTTTCTTTTGTAGAATTTTCAGTTGGTAAAAATAACTTTGGCAAATGCTGCTCCCTTTATGACTCTTTATCTATAGGCCATTGAACTAACAAATATTTTTTGATCATTTTAAAAAATTGAATATAAAATCAATTTATTGATCTTCTAATTTAGTTAGAACTTTATCTTTAAAAACAATCCAATCTTCAACACTAAACCCATCGCCTCCTAATACCATTGTTGGATTTAAAGAAACCATCATTTGAGCATGTTCACTTAGTTCATTGTAATCTAGAGCGATTCCTTTAGAATTACAAACTTGCATTCCTAATGGTAAAGGTGAGGATGGAACTTTTGACTCAAGCATTGGCAACATTTCGATATCAACTTGCAAGCCTACTAAATCCATTTCAAAACCAAGTGCAGACTGAAAAACATCTGGAATTTTTTCTAAATCTTTCTCATTTTGAATTTTAAAAAAGCCACCTAATGGAATACTACTGACTCGACGAATTACAGTTGCTGCATGATTAAAATGTGCTACATCAGTAAATCCTTCCATTAAAAAAACATCAATTCCAACATCAGCTAAAAAAACTGCTGTTTCAGAAAGTAAACAATCAATCTCATCTTGATCTAACTTAGAAATATCTGTTCCAACGGGTCCTATGCTTCCTGCTAATAAAACATTCTTTCCATTATTTTCGATTATTTGACGTGCTGATGTTACTGAACTAACAAAAAGAGATTCAATTCTACTTCGAATATCATCAGCTAAATAATGGTGGCTACAGTATGTAGTTGGAGTACGCAACAAGCCAGGATCTAGTGATAAAGCGGTATTATAGGCATGGCTTAATAGATGTGGTTCTTCTAAAATAGAATGACCAACACTTTCAAGTTTAGACCTTTCTTGTAACCAACTTGCTAAATTAAAATCACCAATCAAAATATGAGACATAAAAATAAAAAGTTAAAATTATTAAGAGTAAAAAATTAAAGATTTTTTAATTCTTAGCCGATGAAGGAAGTGATAGTTTTCTTTCTATTCTAACTAAGATGGTAAAAAATCATGAAAACACTATTTATTAAAAACTTCATTTTATTTGTTCTATTTTTAGCAATAAGTTCCGCTTCTTTTGCCGCAACTAAACAAACTACGGATGTAGGAAATTTGTATAGTCGATGGATACAATTATCGCTTGGTGGTAAAAGTCAAAGTGAAATTGAATACTTTTTCAGAGGGATTAATGACAAATCTCTAAAAAAAGTTAAGGCACGACTTCGTTTTGCGGTTATTGCAAATTTAAAAAGGAAAGGTGTTCATCAAATTTTAGCTCAAAGTACTGATACTGATGATCTTAATGTTGCAAAACAAAAAATTCGAACAGAGATTCGTTTCATGGGTATGGAACATGACACAAAACTAAAATTATCAATTAAAGATGAATTTGGTTTGGCATTAAATTCATTTTAGTTTTTTCTATCTAAACTAAAATGGTGTTTTCTTCAACTCGATGTGCAGAAACAAATTTTAATTGATTCAATTTCTTTAGAATTTTTTCTGTCATCCCTGACTCTTCTACTTTAAAAATACAATCTTGCTTTGTTTTTTTCCCTTCATTTTTAATAATACTCTCCAAAAGATTTACTTTTGCAGAAGCTAAAACCTTCATCACACTCAAACTAGTTTTTATATTCCCTTCATACTCTAAGTGAATTTTGATTGGAGATGGTCTTGGTAATGATTTACTCCATTCCATTTCAATCCATTGATGAGAATCATATTGATCTAAATTCTCACAACCTTTCACATGAACAGAAAGAAATTGTCCTTTTGTAATCACTCCAACTAACTGATCACCTTTTACTGGTTTGCAACAACTTGCAAAACGAGTTCTTACATTTTCAAAACCAATAATATTGGTACGTTCTAACGTTTCAGAACGACTTGGAAATACTTCTGCAAACTTCTCTTTTAGAGTCTTTCGTACAGGAAACTTACTTCTTAATTGATGATGAACTTCTCTTGAATCTTCCTTATCACGACCAATTGCCACATAATAATTTTTTAATTGTGAGTAGCCTCGGCTTCGATATAACTGCTTAAAATCTAGGTTATCTTCCAACTGACTTAATGTTAAGCCTAAGCTTTTTGCTTCCTTAGCAATCATTTCCTTTCCAATTCGCTCAGAACTATCCTTTAAATCCTCTTTTAGCTTTTGTTTAATGCTTTGTAGTGCCTTTGAAGTAACAACCCAATTTAACCAGTCTTTTGTTGGTGTTTGCTTTTTTTGAGTAAAAATCTCAATTTTATCACCATTTTCAATAACAGTTCGAATTGGAACTCGTTTTCCATTTATTTCTGCTGAAACACAATTATGCCCCACGTCAGTATGAATCATGTAAGCAAAATCAATAACACTGGCGTTAATTGGCAGTTTAATGATCTTTCCTAGTGGAGTGAATGCATATACAGAATCGGAATAGAACTCTCGTGTAAATAGCTCTAAAGATTCTTTTGGATCACTTACACTAAGTACTTTCTGAGTTAGCTCTCGAATCCAATTTAAATTTTCATCAATTTTCTGTTGTTCAAAGTTTCTCTCTTTATATGACCAATGTGCAGCAACGCCAAACTCAGCAATATGATCCATCTCTTCAGTACGAATTTGAACCTCAAAAACCATTCCTTTATCAGAAATTACTGATGTATGTAGAGATTTGTAACCATTAGCTTTTGGAGACGAAATATAATCTTTAAATTTTCCATCAATTAGGTTGTAATCTTCATGAATTAAACCAAGTACAAAATAACACTCGTCTTTTGTTTTAACCAAAATTCGAGTTGCAACTAAGTCATAAACATGGTCGTAAGTAAGATCGTTATTTCGTGCTTTACTAAAGATTGAATAATAACTTTTTCGTCTTTCTTTTACATTTGCACTGATCTTATTTTTTTCTAATAAAAGACTAATTTCATTATGAAGGTTTTCAAGTACTGATCCTTGTTCAACCTCTTTTTTCTCACAAAAACTACGAACTTCTTGAAACTCTTTTACAAATAAAATTTCAAAACTTAAATTTTCTAATTCTGTTTTTAAGGGAGATAATCCAAGACGGTTTGCTATTGGTGCATAAATATTTAAGGTTTCTCTAGCATACTCTAAAATATTTTCTTTCACATATTCTTTGAGATGACGCATCATCACAAGTCGATCAGCAAGTGTTACAAAAATCACTCGGATATCTTTCGATGTAGCCAACATCGTTTCTCTCATATGTTCAGCAATTCGACCTTCCTCAGTTGTATTTTGAGAGATCTGCTCAAGCTTTGCTAAATTAGTGAGAATATTTGCGGTTTCGATCCCCATAAGTTCACGAACTTCTTTAATCGAAATATCATGATCTTCATAAATGCCTAAAAGAAGGGAGGAGACAATGCAGTGGATATCAAAATGCAGGTCAGTTAAAACACTCGCAACTTCTGTTGCATGTTGTAACTGCCTTTTTCCTGAATGCTTATGAATAGAGTTTGCTCGAGCAGCTAAGATGTATGCTTTACGGATCGGTGTAACTTCTTGATTGAACGAATACTTTTGGTACCGTTCAATAATATGATCAATACGAATCATCCCTGAGAACCCTTAGATCAATGCAATTGTTCGATTTCCTTATGAATAAGTTTTGGCAATACTTTAGCAATTGCTTGTTCAATATTACCTTGAATTGCTTCACTTAAATTTTCTTCTAATCGAGTCATTACTTTTTCGGTTAATTGCTGAACAACTTTTCCTTTAACAGTCTTTCCAATCAAGCTTTCTTGTATAATAATCTGAATTAATTCTTGAACACAACTTCCAACTTTGTCGTTGATAATAACATAATCATAATGATTTTGGAAACTCATCTCATATTCAGCACTTCCCAACCGTTTATCTAGATTTGATTGAGTTTCAGTTCCTCTTTTCTCCAACCTTTCTCTCAGAATTTGCAGAGATGGTGGTCTCATAAAAATATAAACTGCATTTGGAATATTTTGCTTTTGTAAATTCAACGCTCCTTGCGTATCAATTACAAGCAATACATGCTTTCCTGCGTTAGTTCGTTCTTGGATATATGATTTTGATGTGCCGTAAAAATTACCGTACACAGTTGCCCATTCAACAAAATCATTATCAGCAATCTTACGCTCAAACTCTTCTTTTGAAATAAAGAAGTAGTCTTCCCCATCTTTTTCACCTTCCCTAGATTCTCTAGTTGTAAATGAAATTGATGTTTCAAGACAGGAAACAGACTCTAAAGTTTTTTCTGCAATTGTTGTTTTTCCTGTTCCACTTGGAGCTGACAAGACAAATAAAAGCGGATTTTGAGTTTGCATAAGGTCTTCGGTATTGAGTTACTAAGCCAAAAATTTTCACTTTTCTTTAATGCAAGAAAAATACAATTTTTGGCTTAAGAATCCATAAACTAGGAAGAAATCACTTCAATTTCTTTATTAAGATGTACACTAAGGGTAGTTTGAATAAAACGTAATGTCCCTGCAGTACTACTAGGACAGCTTCCACAAGCTCCTTCATAGTGAATAAATACACGATCTTCTTCAATATTCATTAAAGTTAATCCACCACCATCAGAAGCAAGCGCTGGTCTT
>JBNMNM010000215.1:0-5443 GCA_051275585.1 bacterium
ACCAAGCTTTTCAAATCCTTTTGGAAAATTTGCTCTTGCAATTGTGAGTTTATCTCCTCTCGCAGGAATAAACTTAAATGAAAGAGGAACTGCTTTATTTAAAAAGCTATCAACTGATTTTGGAACGTTTTTATCCAAAAGAACGGTAACTTCTAATCGGAGCAATGTTGTTGAATTAGAAATAGCCTCATAAAGAGCATTTTTCTCTTCAAGAAACATCTTTAATCCTGGAAGCTTAACCTTTCCTTGTGGATCAGTTCTCATTACAAGTAAACGTAATTTTGTGATCTGACCTGGATTCCAGAAAAATTTAACATTTAAAATAAATTTCTTTTTATCAAGGTACTCTTTTAATATTTTCTCTAGTCTTTTTGTAATATGTTTTTCGTACTGAGAAATATAATTTTGAATTACAGGGTGAATAATTGTAGGTTGATCTCCTAGAAGTTTTTTACGCCCTTTCTCAATTGCTTCTAAAATTGCTGCTGTTGCTTCATCTGTTCCCAATGGAATTTCTTTTTGAACTCCACCATCCTTCTTCCCTTTCAATTTTTTAGCTTCTGGAAATTCAACAGGAATTACCTTAATAGCATCACCTCTTTCAGGAACAAAACGAGCTTGTGCAGGAACAAGTTTATAAATAAAATTCTTATATTTTTCAGGTAGATTTTTATCCAAGAGTACAGTCACAAGTAACCGCATTACAGAACCTGTACCCATGTAGTAATCCAAGCTTTTTTCTTCTTCTCGAACAAAAATAGGAAATCCTGGAAGTTTTCCCTTCTTTCGTTTCAAGGGTTTATTTTTGAATTTTAATTCCTTTAACTTTGCAGGATTCCAATAAATTCGGACTGTGATATGAAAACGATCTTTTGAAACATATCGTTTCAATGATGACTCAATATTTTTAGTTAGAGCATTTTCATAATCAACAGCCTTTCTTTCTAGAATTTTGAAAGCAAGATTTTCTATTTTTTGGGCAAAGGTATCTTGCGGAATTGAGAGATGTGACATTAGCACAATGCTTCCCAATACAGTTGATAACAATACCTTTCTTATGATTTTTAAAAGTAATACTTGTCCTACCATTGCTCTAATGAGGAAGTGTTGCTTTTTAATAAATTATTTTAATTTTTGTAATTAAATACGTTTGAAACTGTTCTTTGGTATTTGAAAAGATGTTTTTCTCTTTCTGTAATAATTTTTTCTTTTCTATTTTCTTTATTTGTTCAACTACTTTTTGAATTCTATTTTTTTCTGAATTTGAGTTAAACAACTTTCTTTTTAAGTGAATCCTCTAAATTTTTCAAAGTTCTAATGTGGAGGAGTTACTTTTTGATGAATTATTTTATTTCTTGCAGCTAAATATTCTTGAAACTGCTTTACCTCTGGATTTTTTGGATCAAGTTGAAGAACAATTTCAAACTCTTCTTGAGCTTTCTGTGTGTTTCCTCTTGAATAATAGATTGATCCTTTCATCATGTGAGCTTTTACACTGTTATTATTAATATCCAGAGCTTTATTCACATCTTTTAATGCTTTTCCATAATCAGCATTTAAAACAGCTACATTTGCACTTGCAAGATGGTTTTGAAATTTCTTTCGTGTTGTTGGTGTTCGTTTTTGGTATTTTTGTTGCGATCCATTTCCGCTTTTTGCGACAACTTGCTGTTTTTGTGGCTTAGCGTATGGAATTCGAATAGTGAAATCATGTCCTTTAATTCGGTGAACAGTTTCAATAATTTTCCCTTCTTCTGTCCGAATTTTGATACGAAGGATTCGAGTATCACCATCCATTTCTTCTTTTACTTCTGTGATAACACTACTTTTACCCACAATTTTTTCTTTTCCTTGTTGGGTGGAACTATCTCCAAGCTGTTTTCCTGACTTTTGTGTATTTTTATTTGTAGGAGTTGCTGAAATTTTTCCTTGAGGTGCTTTTTTCTCTTTTTTTTTCGAGCCTCCTCCCCATGCAGGATGACAACTACTCAACAAGAAACTTAAAAGGCAGAAAATTTTTAACCAATTTGGAATCATCATAAAAATCCTTATATTTAGAATTGAACTCCAAAAGTGATATAATAACCGCCACTAGTTGCTAGTTGAATATCTTCATCTCCTGAATTTGTTGCTTCAGAAATATTACCTGGATTTAAAATACCAAGACTATAAGCAGAAAATACAAGTTTTTGACCAATCACAACTTTTAGTCCGATTTTTCCATAAACAGCAAAATTGAAATCTGTTGAAAGAAACTGACCAACACCAAATGCAGGAGAAACTGTAAAATCTTTATTCCTAATATCTATCAGTTCCCAAATAATTGTACCATCAATCATTGCTCCAGTAGTAATAGTCAAAGGGCTAACGGTATCACCAGCAGAGTCAGTTCCTTGTGATCCTAATTTACTATTGATCCCAGTATCACTGTAAATACTCAGACTTCCACCAAAGATCCAAGAGTCTGCAAACCGAAAAGTTCTCTCCATCCCCGTCATAACTACAGTATGGTCTAAGGAAACACCATTTTGTAATGTAATTGGAAGAACCATTTGACCAATATACCAATGGTAAAAATTAGTTTCAGGTACTGGAAGTCCAGTAACTACTTCAGAAAGAATAATTCTTTCGCTAGTTGCATCTGTTCCAATCATCACAAAAGTTAACTGACGGTCTTTTTCATAAATGGCTGCATTTAAAAAACCTTGAACTTGCAACTTATCAGCAAGACGCTTTTTTCTTTCAGGAGTGAGTCCTCGGCTAATAACAACTGTACCATTTTCAATTCTGGTTTCAATTTGCTCACACTCTTGACACTTCACCAATTTTAAATTTGGATTATTCGCAAGAAGATGACCATATACTTGAGAAATTGCAATTCTTTGAAAGTCGAGATCAAGTTTAGGATCAAAATAAAATCCAGCAACTCCAATTGAAGAAACACGATTATCTAATTTTCCTAGTGATGCACCAATTCTGGGCAACATTTTCTCAAATTGAGCTAGGTTTAAATCACGGAAAAATAGTTTTTGAGTAGAACCCTCATCAGCAGTTTGTTTTGTTTTTTTCCGTTTTGCTGTTTGTTCAATTCCTCCTTTCTTATCAGTAATCTTGTTTTGAGCGAGCAAAACTTGATATGGCAAAAAGAAAAGAAAACTAAATACAATAATGATTAACTTTTTCATTTCCAACTTCAAAAAGAATAATAATTACTTGCCATCAAATAAAAGTTTACTGGTTGCAAGAGATTTTGGTTTATTCACTAAAATGATTTCTACTCGTCTATTTCGTTGTCTTACTTTTTTTAACTTTGTTCCTTTTAAACGTTTACCTGTGTCATCAAAATAACTGGCCTTTGATTTAAATGCAGCAAAAGCACGAATGCTTACACTATCACCTTTATATTTCATTTGATTGATGAGGAATGTTGAAAGCTCTGTTGCTCTTGCAGAACTTAATTCCCAGTTACTTGGGAATCGCTTAGTTCGAATAGGGATATCATCAGTATGTCCTTCAACAATAACTAAATCATTTTCATGCTCAGGCATTCGTTTGATTGTTCGAAACAAAGATCCTATTGTTGATAGTGCTCGTCTTTGAATCTCAGCAGAACCTGAACGAAATAAAAAGTCAGATGGAAGAGAAATAATACACTCTAGCTTTGTTGAACGAAGCTCATAGTTTTTATACTGCTTCCGATTACTATCAAGATATTCTTTTAAGCTTTGGCAATCTTTAGGTTGTGTTGAAAGAGTTGTCAGCAAAACAAAAAAACAAAAAAGTAGAGTAAATAAATCGGCAAATGTGAGTAACCAATCTCCATCTTTTTGTTGCCTTCTTTGAGGAACTTTCCCACTCGACTTCATAGATTTAAGACTCCTCCTACCATTCTCTCTTTTTGAATTTCTTCACGAAGTTTTGGTGGTAAATAAATTGCTAAATCTTGTCCAGCAACTTCTGGAAGCTCTCGGTTTCGAAGATATAAAACACCTTCTCGTGTCATTTCCATCAATTGAATATTTGATTCTTTTAGCTGATACCGTTTTGATGCAACAGGTAAAAACAGTAATTGGGCAATTAGAACACCATAGAGTGTTGTAATTAATGCAACAGACATTGACCCCATAATATCTGAAATACTTCCACCTTCTCCACCTGCACGACTTAACATTAAAATCAAACCAACAACAGTTCCAACCATTCCAAAAGCAGGTGCTGTTCTTCCCATAAATTCAAGAACATCAATTTCTTCAAATGAACGATAGTTATACATTTCAATTTCAGAACTCATAATTTCATCCATCATCTCATTTGAAACAATATCAGTAATAATGAAATCTTCAATCCATTGTTTAAGAAAAGGATAGTGAACTTGAGTAATATCACTCTCTGTGATTATTTCATTGTTCGCACGCTTCTCTCCTAATTTAAGAACAGTTTGATAGACATTATGGAAATCTCTTTGAAGCTGCTCTTTCGTCGTAAATATTTGTAAAATAAAAGAAAAGGTACGAATTGCCTTTGAAAAAGGAAAAGCAATCATACTTGCAGCATAAGAACCACCAAAAACAATTAAAAATGACTTTAAATCAATGAAACGACCTATTGCAGCAATCCATGTTTTTTTAAAAACTTCTAACTTTTCCTTTTCTGCTTTAATTTGACTAGAGGGGGCTCCTGTCTTCTGGAGAATTTTGATTTGGGTCTCATATTTTATAAGATTATAGGCATAATAATTGGACAAATTATCCGGCCATATAATTCCAAAAAATATCAGAGCCATTCCGCTGATGAACCCAAAAATAATTCCTATTTTATCGTTCATAAATTTTTTCTATGGGAAAAATAATTCTTTAAGTATATTTAATATAAAACAATCTATTCAAGGAGTGAGCCAACTTCTAACCCAGAGAGGTTCGAGTAATTAGCTCTATTCCTTTTCTTTTTCTTTCAGTTGACGCTCTTTCCAAAAAAGTTTTTTTTCAGTTACTTTTCCTATAATTTCATCAGAAAACTCAAAAAGTTCTTCTTCCGTAAAATGGGGTTGATTACTTGACAATCGCTCAATTGCATAACTTATAATTTTTTCAACATTTTTTTTATCTTGTTGAGGAAGTCGCTCAAACTTTTCTAGTACTGAACGATGCAACTTAAGTGTAGTTTTCATTTTTTAGTTTCTAAAAATATTTTTAAGGAAAAAAATTGCTGTAACAATTTGAGGTCTTTTATCTTATCGGTTATTTCAAAAAAAAATAAAGGAAAAGGTTAGAATGATTACATTCAAAAAATCAAATATTGTTGTGAAAAAATATAATAAGAATGATACTTTATTAGATATTGCTGAGGAGAATGGAGTCCTTATTGACTTTGGATGTCGTAGTTTAATGTGTAGTTCCTGTATAGTGAAAACAGATGGTAATATTGAGGTTGAACCATCGGATTT
>JBNMNM010000216.1:0-5408 GCA_051275585.1 bacterium
CAATCCATACTCTTCCAATCATCTTTAAATCCATACCCAGAATCCGCTACTAATTTGATTTCATAGTAGAGTTCACTGTATAAACGAGCTGGAATTGCACCTAAAGAAATTTGCTTTTCATTATCGGGTTTATCATAAACATAAGAACCACGAGCAACCGCACTAAATTTAGAAATAGAGGGGGAAACCTCTATTAAGGCTGGGCTTGACCACTCAAAAGAGTGGCATCGATCCGATAGCTTTAGAATCCCCCTACTTTAGTGCTGTACTTAGGATACATATTTTTAAGATGCTGATTTTACTGAATTTTGATATCGGTCTATTTAATAGATTTCAATGAAGCCGTATCAATAAAATCAAACACTTAAAAAATGTAATTTTCTCATAATTGAGATGTGTCCTAAGTACAGCAGTAAACTAGGCGGCTCTCCCGCTCATTTATCGTAGATTTCTACAGGCGGCTTTATGCAAGATTCAGAACTCATACTTTATTTTTAGAGTAAATAAAAACTGATGATACAATCGAAAATCTGTGGGAGACAAATACAAGATTTTTATAAGGATGGTCAAACTTTGTGAAGGATATTAACCAATTCTTTTATTTAGATTAAGTAAGTACTCTTTGTAACCTAGAGCTTAACTATATGAGATCCATGAATTAGTAGATTGATTCTTTCTAATGAAAAAAGATCAAAAAATTAATTTGAACAACATAACTAATTAGCTTAAAAAAAGATGACATATTATAATATTAATGGTTAGACTGTTCGCTTTCTCAATCAGAACTAATACCTAGTTCGATTGTAAATAAATCAACAAATAGAATAAGGGATACAATGGCTAAAACAAAAGAAGAAGAAGAAAAAGAACTTAAGAAAAAAACTAAAAAAGCAGACAAGAAATCTGATAAAAAAATAAAAGAAGCTGCAAAAAAAGCTGATAAGAAAGTAAAAAAAGCAGAGAAAAAATCTGACAAGAAAGTAAAAAAAGAAAAAAAGAAAAACAAAAAATAAGACCTGAAATAAGCCTTTATACAAAACAATGTATGAAGGCAAAATCTTCTTAAAAAGCACCTCATATCTCTTAAAACATTCGCTATTCTATTAATTTTTATTCTTTTATAAAATTTTCAAGCTAAAGCGTCTAATGCTGTAAGATAAGTATAACCAAGATTTTTTGCAACAGCCTCATAGGTTACATTTCCTTTGTAAATATTAAGACCATTTCTTAAATGTTCATTGTCTAAAAATGCTTGATGATAACCTTTATTTGCTAGTTCAATCATATAAGGCATCGTAGCGTTGGTAAGGGCAAAGGTAGAAGTTCGAGCAACTCCACTTGGCATATTGGCAACACAATAATGAATCACTCCATCTATTTCATAAGTAGGTTCTTCATGAGTGGTTGCTTTGCTGGTTTCAAAACATCCTCCTTGATCAATAGCAACATCAACAATTACTGCTCCTTTCTTCATTGTTTTTAGCATTTTTCTAGTGACTAATTTAGGTGAGGCCGCACCAGGAATAAGAACAGCCCCAATCACTAAATCGGCTTCTTTTACATATCCTTCAATGGCATCAGATGTGGAGTAAATCGTATTTACTCGCTTACAAAAAATAATATCCAATTCTTTTAATCGATTTAGAGAACAATCTAAAACAACTACATTGGCTCCCATTCCAACGGCAACCCTAATGGCATTCAACCCAACAACCCCACCACCAATAACAACAACCTTTGCAGGCTCTACACCTGAAGCACCTCCTAGTAATATTCCATTTCCACCCTGAGCTTTCTCCAGACAATGAGCACCTGCTTGAATCGACATCCTTCCTGCAACTTCACTCATAGGAGAAAGAAGGGGGAGTCCATTTCGATCATCAGTTACCGTTTCATAGGCAATTGCAACAACTCCTGATTCTAATAATAATTTAGTTTGTATTGGATCTGGTGCAAGATGCAGATAGGTAAATAAGATTTGATCTTTTTGTAGCATTTTACATTCATGAGGTTGTGGTTCCTTTACTTTTACAATCATATCAGATTGAACAAAAACCTCTTCAGCTGTTTCAACAAGTTTTGCTCCAGCCACAGTGTAGGCCTCATTTGTTAATCCAATTGCTTCCCCACCATTTTTTTCAACAATCACTTGATGTCCATTCTGAACTAGCTCTCGAACTCCTGCTGGAGTTACACCAATACGATATTCATGATTTTTGATTTCTTTAGGTACACCAACAAGCATGAGAATCTCCTAATCAATCAAACTTGATTTTGCTAGCGTAATACTTTCTAAATTTTTAAAATTCTATTTTAAATAGAAAATCTGGTTATAAAATTGAATGTCTGTTTTTGGCAGATTTTTTATTGTTCACTTTATTTAAGTTCCAACTTTATTATTATAACATAAACCATCTAACTACTCTAGGTTGTACTTCATTTGACTCTTTTTAATGAAGAGTTTATATTTGCCTGATAATTTTTCCAAAATCCGATTTGGAACTTACTGCACATCAAATCTTCATTAGAAGTTTATGACACGTTTCTTTCAGTCTTCCCGATCAATTTATATTTTATTACTAGTTCATTTTGTTCTTTGGCTTTGTCTCAGTCTAATTCTTGATGTTCATCCTGATATGGCTGATCATTGGCAATGGTCTCGTCACCTTTCCTTTGGTTACTATGATCATCCTCCTGTTGTTGCGTTTACAATGCGGATGGTGACTGCTGTTCTCGGAAATACCGAGTTTGCAATGAACTTTGGAGCAATCTTATTTTCTACAATTATTCTTTACCTTTGTTATCTTGTCGGGCGTGTATACTACGATGAGAAAACAGCTCTGATTTTTGCCGTTTTATTAGAAGGAACTCCATACTTTAGTGCTGCATCTGTTTTCTGGCATATTGACCAACCTTTTATGGTTACTTGGTTACTTGGTCTTTTTACTGTTGGAAAATATCTCAAGGAAAAAAATGATAATTGGATTTTAATCTTTGGAATTGTTGGCGGATTAGGATTTTTATCAAAATATGTTTTTATTCTATTTTTTCTAAGTTTGTTCTTTTGGATTATCTTCACGAAAGAACAACGAAAATTATTACTCAATTGGCGAACTTATGCTGCTTGTATTATTGCAGTCATCATTTTTTCACCAAACTTATATTGGAATTACCAAAGAGATTGGATTACTTTTGTTCATAATTTAGAAAAAGGCGAAGGAGCTTCTTTTGGAGAGAACCTTTTTCCTTTCTTGCTTGGACACATTGTTTTGTTTTCAGTCATTTTTTCTTCATCATTTTGGATTCAACTCTTTAGAAGAAAATTATTTTCTAAGGAATTTACATCTTCAGAGTCATTCTTATTAACAACAGCTCTAGTTCCTGCAATTTTCTTTACTCTATCGAGTTTAAAGGGAAGTCGCATGGATCCACATTGGCTAAATGTTAGTTATTTTAGTGGATTTTTGCTTCTTGCAAATTATATCTCTAGAGTTACAATTCTAAAGCATAAAAAACTATTTTTTGGTTTTACTGGTCTTTCTTATCTAATTAATTTTGTTGCTGTTGGAATTGTTCTTGTTGTTACCTTTTTTCCTGTTTTGGATACCAAAGCGAAAAATGATCCAACAACAAAATTTATTGGTTGGAGACAAACTGCTCAACAAATTGAAACTGTTTTAAAAAATAATAAAGTGGCAATGCCTCTCTTTGTAGTTACACGAGAGTACCAACTTTCTGGAGCGTTAGCCCTTTATCTAAAAACACAACCAAATCCACATTCAATTGAGAAAAAAATTCGGAATGTGTGGAGTCCTGTTGCAACAGTATCTAAAAAAGGAGCTGTGATTGTTTGTCCTACTCATGAATGTGTAAGAACAGTTCAAAAAATACAAAGACGATTTCCAAAAAATCAGATCAGAAAGTTAGGTGCATTTAAAACCATGCAACAGAAAAAATTATTACGAGATATGCAAGTCCATTATTTATACCCTGTAAAATAAACATACGAATTCAAAAAGTAATGAGATTATGACTATAGAAAATCCAGAAATTGCAGTGTTGATTCCTTGTTATAACGAGGAACCTACCATTGCTAAGGTGATTGATGATTTCCGAAAAGAATTACCAAATGCCACAATTTATGTATTTGATAATAATTCCAGTGATCGAACTTCTGAAATTGCAAAAGAAAAAAATGCAGTTGTTATTAAAGAAAAACGACAAGGGAAAGGATTTGTAATTGAGTCAATGTTTCGGAAAGTTGATGCAGATTACTATGTGATGGTTGATGGAGATGACACCTATCCAGCAGAAGCCGTTCATAACTTAATGGCACCAGTCCTAAATGATGATGCTGATATGGCTGTGGGAACTCGTCTTAGTACTTATACCTCAGACTCATTTCGGCCACTTCATGTATTTGGAAACCGACTTGTAATCAATATGGTGAACTGGATTTTCCGCAGTGATCTAAAAGATATCATGTCAGGATACCGAGTTTTTAGCCGAGAATTAGTGAAAAATATCCCTTTGATTTCCAAAGGATTCGAGGTTGAAACTCAATTGGTAATTCAATCTTTATTTTACGATTTTAAAATTGAAGAAGTTGAAATTGAATATCGAGAACGACCAGAAGGATCTTTTTCAAAATTAAATACTTTTAGTGATGGCTTCCGAGTTTTATTAACTATTTTTAATATTGCAAAAGCCTACCGTCCTCTACTGTTCTTTTCGATTGTAGGATTTCTTTTTCTAATTTTAGGACTATGTACAGGAGCCATTCCTATTGTAGAGTTCTTTCAAACAGGTTCGATTAAGCATTTCCCTACAGGAACCTTAGCAACTGGTCTCGTTTTAAGCTCGTTATTCTTTTTTACAATTGGCTTGATACTCGATTCGTTTAATTATCGAATCAAAGAAATTATGAAGATTATCAGGAAGTGATTTTTTGAAAGCTGTTAATTTTTAGAAGATTAACAGCTTTCTTTCTTAATCAATCAGTCCTAACTCTGCTGCAAATTTAAAAATCGTAATCATTGCAGAAAGTCTTGGGAATGCATGATCCAAGTTTGGTGATAATAATCTTTGGCTTCTTGGAAAAGGCCCATATGATAAATCCCAATGATGACCATGTAACATTGCTAAATCAGTTGCCATTGAAATTGGTAACTTTGCTTGAGCTTGAGTTAACTGCATATCATTGTTGCCATCATATTTAGCTAAATCAATATAGTCTTTCATCTGGAAGTATGGAACTTCTAGTGCTGTTGTTGCCCCTGTAATATTGAAAAAAGGAATTCCTAAAGAATCTAAAGTTTCCTTATTCTCTTCAATAAATTCTTCTCTCTTCCAAGTTGTTAAGTCTCGGATTGCCCCTTTTACATCAAACTCTTCTAGTCGACGCAATG
>JBNMNM010000217.1:0-5382 GCA_051275585.1 bacterium
TTTCTTGAAATAACTTTTCTTCCTTATAAAGCATGTTCATCGCTTCTCTCCTAAAGTAAAATATGAAAATGAACCAAAAACATACTAAAATTAAAACATCAATACAACCTGTAGGGTATGAATAATCATACTTATTCATAAAATTTAAAAATAAATCCTTTTATATTAAATAGATAAAAGGATTTACTCGAATTACACTTTTTGAAACATACCTTCTTTCCAAATAACTTTTCTAAAAAAATCAAGTTCCATAATTTCTCTATGTGTAAATTGTTGCATGTCTAATGGAAAATCAATGGATGTAAAAGCATTCTTATCAGAGCCTACGAATTGAATCACAATTCCATCTAACAAAGATTCTTTATATAACTCATCTTTCAAATCATCCAAATCTTCTTGAAAAGATTCAGTTTCTTCCATCTTGTGAGTTAAAATCACATTTTTTTTTCGAAATCCTCCTTTGCTAACCAACTGACTCGTTGGTAAAGCCTTAGAAACCAATTCTTCAATTTTTTGACTTCGATAAACTGCCGATTCATCCTGAGAAATTTCTGATTCTTCTGGATGATACACTAAAATTTTAAATTGTCTGTCCATTGCCACTTAAAGGTATAGTTTGTTATAGTATTCTCAATTTTTTCTATTTAAAAATCTTCATTTGCTAAGGTGTTTCTATGCCAAATCGCTTTCAACTGCAATCACCTTTTCAACCATCTGGTGATCAACAAAATGCAATTGATCAACTTACTAAAGGATTCACTGAGAAGCAACCTCATCAGGTTTTGTTAGGAGTTACAGGGTCAGGAAAAACATTTACAATGGCTAATGTGATTCATAATATTCAACGCCCAACGTTGATTATGACTCATAATAAAACTCTTGCAGGACAACTTTATAAAGAATTTAAATCATTTTTTCCAAACAATGCTGTTGAATATTTTGTAAGTTATTATGATTACTATCAACCTGAAGCTTATGTTGCTCGAACAGATACTTATATAGAAAAAGATACCGCAATTAATGATAACTTAGATAAACTTCGTCTTTCTGCAACAAAATCTCTTTTTGAACGAGAAGATGTCATTATTATTTCCAGTGTTTCTTGTATTTATGGTTTAGGTTCACCAGAAGCTTACTCTGGAATGCTTCTTTACTTAATGCTTGGTGAGGAACGATCTCGTACTGATATTTTATCGAAATTAGTTGAGATTCAATACAATCGAAATGATACTGATTTTCATCGAGGAACCTTTCGAGTTCGAGGTGATATTATTGAGATTTCTCCTGCTTATGATGACATTGCAATTCGCATTGAAATGTTTGGAGATGAAATTGAAGCAATCACAGAAATCGATCCTTTAACAGGTAAAAAAATTCGATCTCTAAATAAGATTGCAATCTACCCTGCAAGTCATTATGTCACACCAAAAGATCAAATTCCTGGAACGATTTCTCAAATTCAAGAAGAATTAAAAAGTCGACTTGATGACCTACGAATGCAAGACAAGTTAGTTGAATACCAAAGGTTAGAGCAAAAAACAAAATATGATCTTGAGATGTTAGAAGAAACAGGAACTTGTTCAGGAATTGAAAATTATTCTCGAATTATGACAAGGCGAGATGCAGGTGATCCACCTCCAACCTTAATTGATTATTTTCCAAAAAATAGTTTGCTTATTCTTGATGAAAGTCATGCTTCTGTTCCTCAAATTGGAGCTATGTACAAAGGAGATAAATCAAGAAAAACATCTTTAGTGGAACATGGGTTCCGTCTTCCATCAGCTCTGGATAATCGACCTTTAACATTTGAAGAGTTTGAAAATAAAATTGAACAAGCTATTTATGTTTCAGCCACTCCTGCAAATTACGAATTAGACAAATCAGGTGAACAAATTGTTCAACAAATTATTCGTCCTACAGGGTTGCTTGATCCTGTGATTGAAGTTCGTCCTGTTGATGGTCAAGTTGATGATATGTATGGTGAGATTCAAAAATGTATTGCAAGAGAAGAACGAATCCTAATTACAACTCTTACCAAGCGAATGGCTGAAGATTTAACTGATTACTATCAAGATTTAGGAGTTCGAGTTCGTTACCTTCATTCTGATATTGATACTCTTGATCGAGATATAATATTGCGAGAACTCCGTTTAGGAAAGTTTGATGTATTGGTTGGAATCAACTTGCTTCGAGAAGGACTTGATTTACCAGAAGTAAGTTTAGTTGGAATTTTTGATGCTGATAAAGAAGGTTTTTTACGCTCTACTCGTTCCCTCCTTCAAATTACAGGGAGAGCCGCTAGAAATGTAAATGGACAAGTAATTATGTACGCTCGGCACATCACAGATTCGATGCAACGTTGTATTGATCAAACTGTAAATCGTCGGAAAATTCAAAAAGAATTCAATCAAGCTAATAATATTACACCGCAAACAATCCAACGAAAAATTCATGATCAACTCCAACCACAAGAAGAATATGACTTAGTTGCTGATGAAGAAGTATCTTATCAAAAACAACAACCCAAAGATCTTCTTAAACATATTAAAAAGCTGGAAAAAGTGATGCTACAAGCAGCCAAAAAGCTAGACTTTGAAAAAGCTGCTGAAATCCGTGATGAAATTAATCATTGGAAAAATGTTGATTTAGGTCTTGATGATTAATTTTTAGAATATAGAAAATATCCCATTAAAGAATTATTTAAGGGGATATTTAATTAAATTTTGGAAAAATATTTGAGGAAAAAGAGAGATCAACATAGAGTCATGAAAAACATTTCTTTATAACTTGTATTCACGTCCAATAATGCCTACAGAATCTCAAAGCCCATTTAAACAAAAATTATACGAAATTATATTTGGAGCAGATACTCCCGCAGGAAAAGCATTTGATCTTGCACTAATTATTGTAATTTTAATTAGTGTTGTTGCAGTAATGCTAGAAAGTATAAAACCAATCCGTGAAGAATTTGGTTTTTACTTAAGAGCCTTAGAATGGATTCTCACCATTCTTTTTACCATTGAGTATCTTGTTCGTATTTACTGTGTTCGTAAGCCTCTAGGATACATTTTTAGTTTTTATGGAGTTATTGATCTTCTAGCAACTATTCCTACTTATTTAAGTTTACTTTTCCCTGGAAGCCAATTTTTAATTGTTGTTCGCTTAGTCCGAACTCTTCGTACTTTTCGTATTTTAAAGCTCGCTCATTATATTGATGAAGGATCAATCCTCTCTTCCTCATTGATTGCTAGTCGAAGAAAAATTGCAATTTTTTTGTGTGTTGTTTTAACATTAGTTACCATTTTAGGTTCTCTAATGTATGTCATTGAAGATGAACAACATGGTTTTACTAGCATTCCTCAAAGTATTTATTGGGCAATTGTTACTCTTACAACTGTTGGTTATGGAGATATTTCACCTCATACTCCATTAGGACAGTTGGTTGCGTCTTTTGTAATGTTATTGGGTTATGTGATTTTAGCAGTTCCTACAGGAATTGTGACCGTTGAACTAAGCAAGCATGTATCAAAGCAAATCTCCACTCAGGTTTGTCCTGATTGTAGCAAAAAAGGACATGATACTGATGCTAACTATTGTAAATATTGTAGTGGAAAACTTGATTAAATTGATACAGTTACAAACTGTTACAACTTCTTACTTTTGAGCAAAGATTTATACAATTAACTTTGCTTATAGTGTCCTTATCAGTTCAGCAAAACCCAAACAAAACATATAAATTCCAAAAGGTCACAATGAAAACCAAGACACTAATTCTTTCCATTATCTTCTCTTTAGTTACAGCAGGAAGTGTGTGGGCATATCAGGGTAATTTTTTCTCAAAAAGCCGATTTGCAGATAAAATTGTTCAACGGCTTACTAATGATCTTGAATTAAATAGCAAACAGAAAAAAGTTCTTCTTAAAATCAAAAACCAACTCATTGAAAAGCATAATAAATTTAGAAAATCTCGACAAACCCATCACAAAGCATTAGCCGCTCAAATTCGTAGCAACCGATTTGATGTAAAAGCTCTTCAAAGACAAAAATTTGTACCTCGTGAGCAAAAAAGAAAAGAAATGCGAAATTTTATGCTTACAAAAGTTGCTCAGTTCCATAAAGTTCTTACAAAAAAACAACGAGCAAAACTAGCAACTATTGTTGAAGAATTTCCTATGAACCGTAAAGGATTCCGTTCTCATCGACGTGGTGGAATGGATTGTGGACAACGTGGAAAGCATCGAGGACAAGGTGGAAGACATCACGGACAGGGTGGAATGCATCGAGGACAAGGTGGAATGGGAATGTATGGACAATAATGCTGTAACTTCTAATTCTAAAAATTATATATGAAAACAATTCTGGTTATTGATGACGATCGAAAACTTACAGGCTTATTGGAAGAGTATCTTTCAAAATATGGCTTTCAAGTAACTTCTGCAAATCATCCACATGATGGTTTGCGGCTCCTTGATCAAGAAACATATGGACTAATTATTCTTGATGTAATGTTACCCGAAATGGATGGATTTGAAGTTTGCCGTGAAATTCGAAAAAAATCCTCAATTCCAATCATTATGTTAACTGCAAGAGGAGAAGTAACTGATCGTATTGTAGGTTTAGAAATTGGTGCTGATGATTATCTACCAAAACCCTTTGAACCTAGAGAATTAGTAGCTAGAATTCAAGCAATTCAACGAAGACAACCAGAAGAAAGTAGCAAACCAACAATAGTTTCTGAAAAAACCCAAATTAATTTTGAAGGACTTATTGTTGATTTACAAAAACGTACAATATTCCTTGACCAGCAAGAGGTAGAACTTACATCAGCAGAGTTTGAGATCTTACAACTTTTCACAGAAAACCCCAATGTTGTACTTGACCGTGATCGAATCATGGAAGAAGTAAGAGGGATTGAGTGGGAATCATTTAACCGCTCTGTTGACGTCTTGGTCAGTCGTGTTCGACAGAAGTTAAATGATGACCCCAAACACCCACGCTTTCTCAAAACTATTTGGGGAACTGGCTACATGTTTATTGGAAATCCTAAATAGAAAATTATGATGATAAAATGGAATCCTATTGAAGCAATTCGTGAGTCTATTTTTTTAAAGTTGTTACTAATTGTTGTAGCAACATGGCTCCTAGTAACAGTTACGATTGGATTCCTGATTCGCCATATTATTGATCATTCCCCAAAGGCTTCCTTCCCTATAGTGAATCGATATTTAGCAAATCAAATTGTTGATCAACTCGGATTTCCACCTGATCAAAGAAAAGCAAAGATATTAGCAAAACGGTTCAAAATTGAAATCCACTATTATGGTCCACGAGGAAGATGGACAACTTCTTCCAATACAAGCGACTTCTTTTCCCGAAGCTTTC
>JBNMNM010000218.1:0-5352 GCA_051275585.1 bacterium
CAACAAGGAGTAATTTATGCGGCTTTGATTGCGGTCATCATTATTGTTATTATTTTTGGAATTGTAATTTCTCGTTTAGGAAAATTATTTCACCTTTTATCTAGTGCGATTTTAGCGTTAGGAGAAAAAAACTTCTCCATTACTTTTCCTGATAAAATTTTAAATCGAACTGATGAATTAGGTGATATTGCGAAAGGTTATGAAAGCACACGAAGGAATCTTGGTGCCGTTCTTAAAAAAGTAACTGAGCAAGGAACCACAATTAGTGATATGGCCGCCTCTCTTGAAGAGGTCATTGATTCCAGCGAAAACATTGCACAAAATACAAATGAAGTCACAAATGCAGTTCATCAGTCGGTTGCTCAAGCAGAACAAGGAAAGCAAGCAATCATTGCGTCTATTAATGCAATGAAATTGATTCATGAATCTTCAGAGCAAACAAACAATACAATTGTAATGATTTCGGATATTGCCGAACAAACTAATCTGCTTGCACTAAATGCATCAATTGAATCAGCTAGAGCTGGAGAGCATGGAAAAGGTTTTGCTGTTGTTTCTGAAGAAGTGAGAAAACTAGCAGAACGAAGTGCTCATGCAACACTTACAATTAGTGAACTGGTAAAGCAGAACTCTAAAAGAGTTAGTGAAGGAATGAAGCTTTCAAGTCAATCAAGTCAGATGATTAATCAGATTATTGATAATACTCATGAAATTGCAGGAATGATTGAAAATGTAGCCAGTATTGCAAATGAACAAAGTATATTATCAAATAATATGCAACGAGGAATTGAGCAAATTTCAAATGCAATCAATGAAAAAGTTACATTTGATCATTAGTTTAGATTACTGGAAGTCAACTTTCTTACTTAATAACCAAAATCAATATACCATTTCTGGTTGACCTTAATTTGCTGAAAAGAACTTCCATAACCTCTGAAAAACAGATAAAAGACGAACTTCAGAATGCTTATTTTATATCTAAAAAAATCCATAAATCTTGTTTTTCAAAACTCTATTTTTAGTTAGATAAAAATAAGCCTCTCATTTTTTAAATTTATTTTTTTATTTAAAAGAAGGATTCTCTTATGTCTAAATCTGTAAAAATTGTATTTGCATTTCTAACTGTAGCAATTGTTATTGCCTATTTTGGAGTCAAATTTTATGCAGAAAAAGTTGTCGATCATAATTTACAAAAAACGATTAAAAAATTTTCTCATATAGCAGATATTAAATATGCTGGTGTGAGTGTAAATGTATTTAAGCGTAGCATTCATGTAAAAAAAATTGAAATCCAAGCAAAAGATAATGCTGAAAAAATCTATATTGATAAGATCTCTGTACTTAATTTCGATCGTAAAAATAAGGTTCCACAGTATCTTCATATTGCAGTTCAAGGAATTGATGTAAATACTAGCAATATTCCTCTTTTAAATAAAAAATCATCTGAATCTGGAAAAATGTTAAAAGACCTTGGTTATGATAAAATCAAGGCCAATATTGAATTAAATTACCTATATAAACCGAAAAATAAGGAACTTATTATTAAGAAGCTTGCTTATGGTGCGGAAAAAATGGGAGCTGTTGAAATTAAATTGCATGTTAGTCAGATTACACCAACTCCAAACTTAATGGTGTTGATGTTTACCTACCAAAATATTTTACTTCATAGTGCAAAGGTTACTTACACTGATCAATCGTTATACACTCGTACTTTAGAAAAAATGGCTAAAGATCAAGGAGTGTCAAAAGAAGATGCAATCAAAAAATCAATTGCAATGATTAATCAACTTGCAACAAAAATTGAAAGTGATGAATTATCTAAAAAAGCTCTTCAATCTTTGCAAAATTTTATTCAAAATCCAAAACAGATCTCAATCGAAGCTAATCCTAAAAAACCTGTAAAAATTGAGACGATTGTACAAATGGTACAAAATTATCCAGCATTAGTAAAAATGTTGCAAATCAACATCACAAACTAGATTTTTAAAATTTCTTTAAAAAATCTCCTTTCGTTTAAAAAAATGTTTTTGTATGATTTTTTCAAAAAGAAATACAAAAACATGCCTTCATTTAATCTTTTTTTGTAATATTAATTACTTTCGAAGCTCTATAACTCACAGAGCAATACACAAATCACAAATCACAAATCACAAAAAACAAAACTATCAGAGAGTATTCAAAAATGCCTGATGTATTAGTCTATTCAAAAAGCTGGTGTCCGTTTTGTATCAGAGCAAAACGACTGTTAGAGTCAAAAAGTATCGAATTTACTGAGATTGATGTTGAAGAGCATCCAACTGAATTTGTAAAAATGTTGGAAAAATCAAATGGTGGAAGATCAGTTCCACAAATTTTCATTAATGATGAACATATTGGTGGGTGTGACGACTTGCATTCTTTAGATGCGATGGGAAAATTAGAGCCACTTTTTTCTGAAAGTTAAATTCAACTTATTCTTTAAAATAAATCATGTCAGAACAAGAACATAAAAAAGTTATTATTATCGGATCAGGCCCTGCTGGTTATACTGCTGCAATTTATTCTGCTCGTGCAAATCTTTCTCCATTTATGATTACAGGAGCTGAGAAAGGTGGCCAACTTACCACTACAACAGAAGTAGATAACTTTACAGGGTTTCCTGAAGGAATTGATGGTACTGAGTTAATGACTCGGATGGAAAAACAGGCAGTTCGTTTTGGAACAGAGTTATTGATTGATAATGTTACTAGTGTGGACACGTCAAAACGTCCTTTTACTGTAAAAACAGCTAAAAAAACATTTACTTCTGATGCGATCATTATAGCAACAGGTGCATCTGCTAGATGGCTTGGTTTAGAAACAGAGGAGAAATATAAAAACCGTGGTGTATCAGCTTGTGCAACATGTGATGGTTTCTTTTTTAGAGGACAAGAAGTAGCTGTAGTTGGAGGTGGTGATACTGCTCTTGAAGAAGCAACATTCTTAACTAATTTTTGTAGTAAGGTCTATTTAGTTCATCGTCGAGATTCACTTCGAGGAAGTAAGGCGATGCAGGACCGAGCATTCAAAAATGAAAAAATTGAATTTGTTTGGGATTCCGCTGTTGATGAAGTCATTGGAAATGACGATCAAGGAATGACTGATCTTCGAATTAAAAACCTTAAAACAGGCGAAACCAAAAATCTTGGTGTAACTGGAATGTTTGTTGCGATTGGACATACTCCAAATACATCTCTTTTTGATGAAATTGAGCTAGATGAACAAGGTTATATCAAGCCTGTTGAACGTTCTAGTAAAACAAATATTGAAGGTGTTTTTGCTTGTGGTGATGTTGTTGATTCCGTTTATCGACAAGCCATTACAGCCGCTGGAAGTGGTTGTTCCGCAGCAATTGACTCTGAACGTTGGTTAGCTGAACAAGAAGCTTAAATTCTTTCTTTTTCCTCACTGGTCTTCTCTTTGCATTTACTAAAGCACCTTAGACAATTTAGGTGCTTTTATCCCCACCAATTAATCATTAGCAAAGAAAGGCACTATGGCAGATCTATTCGATAAACATATTACCTTATTAAACAAAGGGCTTGATTTCCGATCAAAACGTAATAGCTTAATTTCATCAAATATTGCGAATCGAGAAACTCCAGGATATCGAGCAAAAGATATAGTTTTTGAGAAAGCTCTAAACAAAGCTCTTCATAGTGACCGACCAGGCCCTCTAAAAACAACAAATGCACGCCATTTTGATGGAATTGAACGACATCCATTACATAGTGTAAAAGGAACTCAAATTAACAGTGCGAATCCAGATCCTAAAATGGATGGAAATACTGTTAATTTAGATAAAGAGATGGCTAAACTGGCAGAAAATCAAATTATGTACAGTGCTTTGACTCGAATGATTGGTTGGAAATTTCGAATGTTAAAAACAGCTTCATCTGATAGGTAAGTCATGTCATTATTTGATGCAATGGGTGCAAGTTCTTCTGGACTTTCTGCACAACGATTAAGAATGAATGTTATTTCGAGTAATATTGCTAATATCAATACAACTCGAACTCCACTTGGTGGCCCTTATCGTAGACGAGATACAATTTTTGCAGCTCTTCCACCTGAACGGGATTTTCTTAACGAATTAAAAGCACAAGAAAAAGATGACGGACTTCGTCATGTAAAAGTAGTTGGAATTGCTGAAGATGAAAGACCACCTCTGATGAAATATGATCCGAAACATCCTGATGCAAATGAAAAGGGATATGTTCAAATGCCAAACATTAATCTCTCAGAAGAGATGGTTAATTTAATGCAAGCACGTCGTTCATTTGAGGCAAATATTGCGTCATTCAATGCAACAAAAAGTATGGCAATAAAAGCATTAGATATTGGCAAGTGATAATCATTTTTAGATAGTGTGGAACGCTTTCTGCATTCTTTTAAATCAAAGACAGTTTTTTATTTTAAAATCTCTTTTTGAGACGTTTTTTCCCCAAAAAAACAATGAGTGAAATTAAAGGTATTCATCTCACAGGATCAGAGCTTCACAACTCTTCTAAAAGTAAAGTGAAAAATCACTCAGCTGAAGGGAAAGAGTTTAGTGAAGAATTACTACGAACTGTAGAGAAACTAGAAAAGATGGGGAATGAGATTGATAGCGTCATGAAAGCTAACACCAGTCAAACCCCTTCAAACATCAATACAAATGTTCACGCAGTAGGAAAGTGGATCAATAGTATTGAAGGGTTAATTGAAAATTTTTCTGGTGAAAAAAGTGAAGCACAACCAAATAAAAGGGCAATGGATCAGTATAGTCGCATTGCTAAACAAAAGGATGCTTAAATTTTACCCCGCAGATTAAACTAAAATTAATCTGAAAACGAATAAGTAACAGTTATAAAATAATAACTCATTTTAACACGGATGTTAGAAATGATACAATCAATACAATCGACTGGTATGATCTCTGGAAGCGGAGTTTCTGCTAAGTCTGCAGCTAAAAATTTCTCTAGTTCGTTTGAAAAGATGTTTGACGAAGTTAACCAAAGTCAACTAAATGCTGATAAAAAAATGGAAGACCTCGCAACAGGGAAGACTAAAGATATCCATGGCACTATGATTGCTATGGAGAAAGCAGACGTATCGATGAAACTACTGATGTCTGTACGAAGCAAACTTGTAAGTTCGTATGAAGAAATAATGCGAATGCAAGTGTAAAATGCTCGTCAGGCTCTGTTTACAACAACAGAACGAGGTGCGAGATCACTCATGGCTGAACAAACCGCAAACATGGTGTCCGACTTTAGGATACAGTTTCAAAACTTTTTTCAGGCTTTAACTGCTGGGAAAAAGATTTTTCTTTTTTCATCAATAGCAGTAGTA
>JBNMNM010000219.1:0-5338 GCA_051275585.1 bacterium
TCAAAAAAAAAACCAGGAAATCGAAAAATAATTCAGGAATATATTCAAGACCTATTTGGTATTTTTTATGATTTAAGTAGCATTGGTAAACTATTAAAACGTATTGGAATCAAAAGATTACGGCCTAAGGTAATTCCTGGTAAGAGTCCTAGTATTGGAGTTCAAGTTGATTTTATGCTCAAATATTTTCAAGTTCGAGATATGAGTCAAAAAAATACTGGAATTCTTCAACTTTTTGGCGATGGTATGCATCTACATCATCAAGCAGTTCCTTCATTTTGTTGGGGAGACCCTAAAGATTCTCCTCTTTTAAATACTAATTCTAATAGAAAAAGATTAAACATTTTAGGCGCATACTCAATTAGACCTCACACTCTAATTCACCATACTTCGGAAGAAAATTGTAATGCCATGAAAGTGATTCACTTTTTGAAAAAAATTGTTAAGGCGTTCTCTCAATATCACTCAATTGTTCTTTATCTTGATAATGCACCTTATTTTCATGCTGATATTGTACAGAAATTTTTAAGAAAACATCCTGAAATTATTATTGAGCCACTTCCTACTTACTCTCCTAACTTGAATCTCATTGAGAGACTTTGGCGTTTTGTAAAAGGAAAACTCACAGCTAATCGCTACTTTCAAAAATATAAAACCTTTAGAGCACAGACATTTAGATTATTAAATCATATTCAAGATTTTAAAATGGAATTAGGCGCATTAATTACTGAAAATTTTCAACTCATTTCAATATAATTCATGCTAAGACAAACTTAATTCCTACTACTATACAAGGAAAAATTCATATAAAAGGAGAAAATTTGTAAGTCTTTTGCAACACCCTAAACTTGGAGAAGTCAAAAGATGTGATATTCATATTTGAGGTAGAAAAAGATTATAATCAAATGATAATACCTTATTTTTTAAGGAATTTTCTATAAAAATCAATAAACTTCGAGGTAAATTTTGTTGAATAAAATGTTTATGGAACATCCAATTAAAATTGGAATTAGTAGTTGTTTATTAGGAGAAAACGTTCGGTTTGATTCAGGACATAAAAAAAATTCCTATATAACGGGTATACTATCCTCTTTTTTTGATTTTATTCCATTTTGCCCAGAAGTTAGTATTGGTTTAGGAATACCTAGAGAGCCAATTCGTTTAGTTTCTATTGAAAACGAAATTCGTTGTGTTGGGACTAAGTCGAGTACTTTAGATGTTACAGAAAAACTTTATGCGATGGCTGAAAGTCAAAAAGCTTGGCATGAGGATCTTTGTGGTTACATTCTAAAAAAAAATTCTCCAAGCTGTGGGATGGAAAGAGTTAAAGTTTATAAAGAAGGGATTCCTTTTTCTAAAGGGGCTGGATTATATGCGGAACGTTTAATAGCTAATTTCCCTAATTTGCCTGTAGAAGAAGAAGGTCGTTTAGAAGATTCTCGTTTACGAGAAAATTTCATTCAACGTGTATATATTTTTTCACGTTGGAAAACATTAGTGGCTAAAGAACCTAGTTTATCTAATCTGCAAGAATTTCATTCTCAACATAAATATATTTTTATGAGCCATAGTCAGGAAAATTCTAGAGAACTAGGCTCTTTATTATCAGGAAATAATAATTTGAGTATTGAAGAACTCACTTCTACTTATTTATTTAGTATGACGAAATTACTTAAGAAAACTGCGACTAGAAATAATCATGTAAATACCCTGCAACATATCCAAGGGTATCTTAAATCGAAATTAGATTCTGAAGATAAAAAAGAGTTACATACAGCAATTAATGATTATCAAAAAGGTTTATTACCTTTGATTGTGCCTATAACTTTATTACGTCACTATTTTAGACATCATCCAAATAAATATATTACGAACTCATTTTATATGCAGCCACATCCTGGAGAGATGATGTTATTAAATAACTTATAAAAATTGGAAAATAAAAAGATTACTGGAAGAAAAATTATTTCTCAAAAGTCAGGAAGGAGATCAAAAGGTGAGAATTAAGTCTTGTTTGCTCTGAGAGGAAATAGATCGGTGATGTTTAACAAAAGTCACCTATGATCTATGGAAGTCAACGTAAGTTATCAGCAACTATTTTTTTGAAAGTTGTTTCTGATATAATTTATAAATCAAATTAGGCTTATAAAGTTTTTTAACTGCTTTTTTGAGAGCAGGAATTAGATTAGAGTCCTTTGATTTATTAGATAAATGAACCCACCACTCTTTAGAACCTAAGATATAAGATTTCTTCCATTTCTGCTCCTTAATACCAGAATTATTAAGGGCATAGATAATACCAGATTCTGAACCTACAGCCGCATCAACTCTTCCTCTGCTTAGCATTTGTATAGCCCGAGAATACTTGTTGACTGAATATTTTTTAAGTTTTTTATCTTGATCAAATCTGTCTTGGAATTGAGCTTTGTGAAGTACTGCAATAGAGCGAAATCTATAAAGATCTTCATATCGCTTAATGGCTGTACCTTTTTTAAATAGGATAACTACCCTTGGTAAAGAAATTTTTCCAATATAATTGACTTTTGAAAATAATAGCCAAATCCAGCCGTCCTGTTTTCATATTCTTTAACACACGAGCATAAGGATCATACTTGACCTTGATTTTACTCCTAACTCTTTTTCCAACATTTTATAGAGGTTGGTAACGGATCCTTTTTGTGTATTTTTTAATGCAGGATAAGCAAATGGAGGAAATGAAGGTAGTCCTGCATTTAATATAATATCAGCACCAAAAACAAAAGGAGTGGAGAAACTAAATAAAAGAAAAATTAATAGTTTACGCATAACAACTCAGTGAACGTTTAATTTTAAGATAGTTTCAAAAAAAGAAATAAGAACAACACATATTGAAATGTATAAAATATTACACCAGTGATTTTTTTGGTAAAATAAAATTTTACACTCAAATTCTTTTTATTGTAAACAATGTTTTTTAAATAATGTTGTATTGTACTAGGAGTTTAGTAATCAAGAGCATAAGAATTAAATTACTACAAGCAAAGTGAAGTTAAGGTTTTTGATATTTGAAAGAGGGGATTGTTAAAATCCCCTTTTTTTCACCAAAGATTTCGAGTCGAGAGGATGGTGTTTGTAATCATAGGGTGAGTATGTTTCTCTTTGATAATCTGAGTTACCTTTGAGGTTACAGATTGAATCTTCTCAATAATCGAGATGTTATTTTCTTCTTGAGTATTGATTACACAAAAATAGATGTTTGTTTTATCTCGTCGTTCTTTCTCTTTTGGTTCTGCAAAGAAAACTAAGAAAGATAAAATTCCACCCACTTTTTGATTTTGATCATTATGAATATTTGCTGCTGTAATAATATTGTATTTGTAAACAACGGCATCTACTTCAGACTTTTCAAAGAAATCAGGACTGTGTTTTTTGGTGTGTTTTTCAAATCGAGGAATATCTTTCTCAAGAATGGAACGAAGAATTACCATTTTGATTTTTGATCTAGTTTCTTCTGAAAGATCATCAGTTTGATAGGATGATAATTCATGAAGCTGGTAGTTCTCTAGTGAGATACTTGAGTGAAAAATCTCAGTTTCTTTTTCTTCAGATGTAATTGAAATTGCGGTAGCTAAACCCTCAATGAATTCATCAACATCATCAATGTTATCTAGTACAGATGGTTCTTTTTGAGACGTCAGTTCCTCTGAAGGAAAAGGTGTTACTTCTAAATCATTTAAATCATCTTCTTGGTTTGAGAAAATTGAAATATCACTCTCATTTCCAAAAACAAGCTCATAAGTTCTACCAGGCCAGATATAATCCTCACCATCAGGGCCATGAATTAAAATTCCAGAAATAACGGCATAATCACAATCTTCAATATTTAATGTAGATTCAATTAAACTTTCAAGATCATCAAGAATAGTTTCATATGATAACTTTGTAAGTGTGATTAATCCTGGAACATGACCATAGTAGATTTTTTTAAACAGCTTTTGTTTTAATAAACTCTGCTCTAAATCTTGTGGATCTAACTCTAAAGACAAATTTCCGCTTTGCAATTCTTTTTGAAAGTTAACAAGAGATGCACAAGCAATAAAACGGTCATTTGAATCTTTTCTTTTGCAAACTCCAACTTCTCCAAGATCACCAATTGCTACATGAGGCATACTAAAAAAAACATACTTTTTTCGACCTGTATTAGTAGGTGCATGTGCTACTGCGGCAAGAAATCCTGTTTTCCCTATCCAGATAAATCCTGCAAGGCTTGAAAAATTAAATGCTTCACCCCATTGCTTTTCTATTTTAGTCGTGACTGACCGTGTTCCATCATTCCGACAGACATTAATACAAGCAAGGGAGTTGTCCTTCTCAAATCCACTAGTATTCAGCTTTTGAGTTACTTTTTTTAGAAACTCATCAACAGGAACTGCACTAGGGAAAAATTCATGTAATGTATTATGAAAACTCATAGTTTTTTAAGTTCTTGCGATTAGTTAGTAATATATTTTTTCCAAAGAGCTCTAGTTGTTTTTATGGGCTTGCTGAAAACAGGAGTACCATTAAGATGAGAACTCATTTTTCTTTGGATAATAACCGTTGTTTCTTCAATCCGACGTTGGATTTTATTTTTATGCTGGTCTCGATTCGCAATAAGCCGGTAGTAAACTTTGGTTGTGTCCTCTTGCGGATGTTGATCAACAAAACAAACTAAAAACCCAATAAAACCTCCAAGTGTTTCACCACTTTTATTTGTGATTTCTGCATCGCTTAGAATTAAATATTGGTAAACAATATTTTTTGTACCACCAATGAAGAAGGTGTGACTATATCGATGTCGGTTTCTTTCATATCGAGGAATCTCATGCTCGATAATTGATGCTGCAATGACCTTTTTTATTCCTTGTAATGATTCATCCGATAAATCTTCAGTTTGAAATGATTGCAGCGATTCAAGTAAATAATGTTGATGCTTATATTGATGTCCTTGCACTATAAATTGAACCTTTTTTGAGAAGTCTTCAATCACTTCCAATTTTTCAGGAGTCGCCCTATTTGCTGAAACTGGACCAGAGGGGATAGTAAGATCAATTTTATATCCTGATGAAACTACATACATTTTTCCAGGCCAAATAAAATTGGTGTTATTTGGTCCATGAACTTGAATTCCTGTTATGATGGCATATTCATAAAAAGAGCCTTCAATTTTTAGATCAATTAATTGTTCTAAATCTTTAAGAACAGATTCATAAACCATATTTGTAATGGACACCAATGTTGGAGCAGTACGACTATAGTTTACTTTTCCTATGAGTTTTTGTTTTAACAAACTGTACTCAATATCATCAGAATCTAATTC
>JBNMNM010000220.1:0-5338 GCA_051275585.1 bacterium
TTCAAGAACAATTAAAAACACCCGCAAATTTATCTCCGTGGATTGTTGAACATAAAATTTATCATGTTGATGGTACTTCTATTTCAGTAGAAACTTCAATTGAAGTACTTGCTCACAAAACAGGTGAATTTAAAGGTGCGATTGGAATTACTCGTGAGAGTACAGAACAAAGGCAAACAGAACAAAAGGCAAAACTTGCAAAAAACATTTTTATTGCGAATATGGTTCATGAAATCCGTACTCCAATGAATGTCATTTTAGGGTTTTCTGAAATTTTAAAGGATCGAAATAAAGATATTCAGTCCAACGAATACCTTACTATAATATCTGATAATGGTGTTCTTCTTTTAAAGCTTTTAGATTCTTTACTAGACATCACCAATTTAGAAACAGGTATGATTGAACTCAATCCAAGTGCAGTTAATATTCGAAAAATTATTAAAGAAATTCAAAAGCTTCAACAAAATAAATCTGATTCCAGCAAAATTAAAATTCATAACCTCCTACTTGAGACCTTTCCAAGCGATTTATATCTTGATGAAAGTCGACTTCACCAAATTCTATTAGGTTTAATTAAAACTTTATCAAAATATAATACAAAGAAATCGATTCAGGTTCAAAGTAACTTTGAGCTAATTAACAACACTGAAGATGGACTTCTTACAATCACAATAATTTCAGTAGAACCTGAAGTAGAAAAACCACTAACAATAAATTCTGAACATTTTATTGAGCTTATTGATTCAAAAATTACTCCTGATTTACAAATTCTTTGTCATTTTATTCACCTTATGGGTGGAAAAATTTTTGCGACTCAAGAAAAAAATAATCTTTATTGCTTTCAAGTTTTATTTTATAAAGTGAAGCGTTTGCTTTCATTTCAAGAGGAGGTCATTACACTAGAAGATTCTTTTCAACTAAAAAATTCATCAACTCAGTTCAAAGCTAAAATTTTAATTGCAGATGACGAATATGCAAACCGAAAACTTTTAAAATGTTATCTTGATAATCCTCTTTATGAAGTATTTGAGGCTGAAGATGGGCAACAAGCGATTCAACTTGCCAAAAAAATCAACCCTGACATCGTGTTAATGGATTTAAAAATGCCCATTATTGATGGATATTCAGCAACACAGGAATTACGAAAAGATCCTAAATTTAAAAATATTATTGTGATTGGTGTAACAGCAACAATGCTAACCGAAAACCAAGAAAACTTTGTTAAGGTTTGCGATGGAATTTTATACAAACCTGTTCATAAAGAAGGATTGCTTAATGAGATCAATCAACATTTAGCCCAAATTTTTGATGCACAACAACCTAAAATGAAATCATCCATTTCCCTAGATCAAAACAAACAAGCACAATGGACTGAGCTTTTAAGTATTTTAGAAAGTTTAAATGATGAATTGCTTCGGGTTCAAAAAGGAAACACATTTAAGCAAATTTTAGCTTTTGGCCTTAAAATCCAACAGTTGGGTCTTGATTATCAATGTGATCATGTTACGTTATGGGGCACTAAATTAGTAAAAAAGAGCAAACTCTTTGATGTAAAAGAAATTATTGAATTATTTAACCAATACCCACATCTTATTCAAGAAATTAGAGAATACACCTAAACTTGTTTTATAACTGACAACTCTATGTTTGAACTTAAAAAGCATTTATCTAGTTTACTAGGATCTCAATTATTACGAGTTATTTTTGGAACTTATCTCCTAGTAACTTTCCTTATAACGTCTATTCAACTAGTGATTTCATATCACCATGTACAAAAAGATATTTCTCATGAAATTCAAAAATTACAAAAAACATTTAAGCATGTAATTTCAAACTCTCTTTGGTCTTTTAACTATAGTTTGCTTGGATCTATTCTTACTGGAATGAAAGAAATTTCAATTGTTTCAGGTGCAAAAATCTTAGATGAAAAAGGAAAAGTTATTCGCTCTATTGGCATTATCATTGATACTAATGGAGAAAAAGCAATTGTTGATGAAAAAGAAAACCATATTCCTTTATATGAAGAAGGTATTCCATTTACAAAAATTTTAGTTCAAAAATTCCCCCTCTACCATACTGATCAATTTAAAAAAAAACGGAAAATAGGCACATGGATTGTTTATACAAGTTCAGAGGTTGTGTTTAACCGAGTCAAATTTCATTTTATTTTAGTTCTCATTAATATCATTGTAAAAACAATCGTATTATGGTTGATTTTTCTTTATGTAATTCGAAAAATTGTAGGAAAGCCATTAAATACTCTTATCCAAGAAATAGAAAAAATAGATTATAACAGTATTGAACCTATTTTTTTTCAGTCCAATACTAGCAATCATCATAATGAATTAAATATCCTTGAAAGTTCCTTTAATTCTATGGTGAAAAGACTTCAGCAATCACAACAAGAAGTATTTTATATCAATTCTCACTTAGAAGAAAAAGTAGAACAACGCACCAAAGAACTCCTTCAAAGCAATCAAGATTTAATTATAGCGAAACAACAAGCTGAGATTGCGAACCAAGCAAAAAGCCTTTTCCTTGCTAATATTAGTCACGAATTACGAACACCTCTTAATGCTATTATTGGATTTTCACAACTCATTGCAGAAACAAAAAAACTTCCTCAAGAACACCAAGAAAACATTCATGTTGTTGTGAGTAGTGGAGAGCATCTACTTTCAATTATCAATCAAGTCCTAGATTTTTCTAAAATTGAATCAGGTACAATGGAAGTTCACAATAAACAGTTCCATTTTCCTCAGTTTTTGCAAGAAATCGAAAAAATGATTTGTTTTCGTCTGCAAGAGAAACATCTTTCTTTTAAAATAGAGACAGGAAATCAGCTTCCTGAGTATGTTTTTGCTGATGAAACAAAATTAAGGCAGGTTATTATTAATTTGCTTGATAATGCCATTAAATTTACGAAAGAAGGTTTGATTTGGTTACGAGTAAAAATTAAATCAGATCATCGGCCTCTTTTACAGCCAAATTTTTTCCTTTACTTTGAAATTGAAGATTCTGGAATTGGAGTTCTTCCTAGCGAAATTGATAAATTATTCCAAAATTTTAGCCAAACCTCATCAGGTAAAGATCTAGACCGAGGAACAGGATTAGGATTAGGATTAGCCATTAGTTCTCGATTTGTAGAATTATTAGGAGGACAAATTCATGTTGATCGTCAAATTCAAACAGGTGCTAAATTTTATTTTCAAATTCCAATTGAAACACCGAAAAAAACTTCATCATTAGCAGAAAATTTCATTAAAAGTACCTTTGCTCCAATGAAACAATACCATCGAATTTTAGTTGTTGATGATGCTAGTGAAAATCGTTCATTACTACAAAAATTACTTTCTCCTTATCAATTCACCGTTCAAGAAGCAAATGATGGTTTACAAGCAGTCAAGATTTGGGAGGAGTGGGAACCACATCTAATTTTTATGGATTTAAAAATGCCTGAATTAGATGGTTATAAAGCAACTCAAATGATTCGTAAATCATCACAAAAAATGCAACCAATTATTATAGCCTTAACTGCATACAGTTTTGAGAATGAAAAAAAAGAAGCCCTTACGGTAGGATGTACTGATTTTGTGAGTAAACCTTTTCAATTCTCACAGATTCATGCACTAATTCAAAAATATTTACCTTTGCATTAGGCTCGTAGGTATTGAAATGAACTGATTTTGCATAACCCATATCAAAAAGTTTATTTCAGATCCTTCTCACCCATTGAGTTATGACCAGAAAAGCCCTCATTTTTATTATAAGCCTTACCTTTCTTTTCCCTACAATTAGTTTTAGTTCTGATCAATTTCGATGGAAAAATTTTCGTTATCCTAAAAAATACGAAAAAAAACGTCGGATGAAATTATGGGCAACTTACTACTATGTATATACAGCTAAAGCCTTACGATTTGGAGGCTATCCATTATTAAATAGAAATGGGCAGGCATTTTCTCCAATGCTATCAAAAAAAGACTGGTGTTTGGGAGCAATCGAGGGAACAGTTCGAGTAAAAACTGTTGATTTTGAGGTATTAACATACAACTACGCAACCAGAGGTAATTGGAATGTTGTAGATTGTAGAAATTTTGCACGAAGCCTTCCTTATCGGAAACGGCTCTCAATTGGAAAAATCCGTTATAAATTATCCAGTGGAAAGTATGGGGAAGGTGTAAAAAATATGCACCTAATTCCATACCGAACCATTGCAGTTGATCCTCGTAAAATTCGATATGGATCTATTGTATTTATTCCAGCCGCAAGAGGAAAACGATTAAAATTGCCTAGTGGAAAAATAATTCGACATGATGGCTATTTTTACGCTGCAGATACAGGAAGTGCTATTCGTTGGAGTCACATTGATATTTTTTCTGGAGTATCAAAAAGCAATCCATTTCCTCGCTTTGTACGTAGTCGTTCATCTCGACGATTTACCGCATATATTGTTCGTAATTATCGAATCCGTCGTTTTTTTCGAAAGATCCACCAACAATATTAAACTATTGAATTTAGTCTAAAATTATTAATTTTTGAGATTAATTTATAGTCCTGCAAGCCCATGCAAAATTCCATTTTCAACCCAAAGTCTAACTTTAATTCCTTGACTATAACCCTCAATAATTTTGGCTTGATGCTTTAGTTTTTCAGGAACACCAACTTGATACCAAGTATAAATTTGATTGGTTGTTGAATCTTTCAGATGGAGTTGTGCTGCTAATTTTTTATTAATGGAACAATAACGCCCTCCAACAAGTTTCCAACCTGTTTTTAATGCACTTGCAGCAACCATATTAAAGTCAAGTTTGGTAAGATAAGACTTAATTTGACTAAATGATGCAGTTTTAATTTCTGATGCAAGTCGTTTATTATGATTGTATGCAATTTCTTCTATAATTTTATTTTCAAATGTTTTGCTTTGAAATGGAATAACACCCCAAGCAATAAAAATAAAAATAAAAATAAACATAGCTACAACAGGAAGAGCTAGAAAGATTTTCTTAAAAGACCACTGTTGACGAGTAAGAGAATTTTGAGACTTAATTTCCATTGCTTCCAGCTTTGAAAACTGTTCACCTGAAAGGTGAAAATCTTGATAATGATCTTGTAATGATTCTCGTATTGTTGGTTTCATCCGACCTCTCCTTTCCGTAACTTACCAAACTGATCACGAATTTTATTCTTTAATCGATGCAATCGAGATAATAGTGTTCCTTTTGGTGTCTGAGTAATTTCTGCAATTTCTTGAATCGAATACTCCTCTACAGCAGAAAGGTAAAGCAGTTCTCTTTCTGCTGGTGAAGCTTGATCCAGTAAAATTTCAACCTCTTCTTTA
>JBNMNM010000221.1:0-5335 GCA_051275585.1 bacterium
AATAGACAAAAAAAAAGCTTTCAGAGCTGTAACTCTAAAAGCTTTTTAATGTGTTTCTCAACTACTCCTGACAGGGAGTAATCTTTGAACTCAACTTATGAGCAAAATGATGAACACTCTTGTGGAAAATGTCAACGCTACATCTTTTGACTTCTCTTCTTTGAGGATGTCGCAAAAGACTTATGATTGTATTCGCAATGGATACAAAATTAAAGAAACCTTTCCTAGTGCCTCCAAGACCAAACTAAAACATATCAAAAATAATGCTCTCGTTTTGTATGAGTTTTTGCTTCGAAGGGTAAGGAAGCAAAATAATTTTATTTTATGGGCAAATGAAAAGTTTGTTTGTTGTGGTACTGATCTATCTCCAAAATCCTATCAAAAAGCGAAAAAGTATTTAAAGTCTTTGAATCTTGTTGCGAAGTTTGAACAAAATAGAACTCCAGATGGACAGTTCTCAGAAAGGGCATATATTCGGGTCAATTATCTAGTTGAGGATTCAGAGGACGATCTATTTTCCTATCTCGATTCTCTTTCTAGTGATGATTTAAAGCTCGTATTTTTAGGCCTTGAGCCGTCGAGTCACTTTTCCGCCAAGGTCGTAAATGATGGACGAAAGAAGATTCAAAAGAAAAAAGAAATACCTTCCGACTTTCTTTCAGAAAGAAGGGTTTATGAAGATCAAACAAAAGTTTGCAACCCTACTACTCAAACAGGAAAAGCAAAATTAAAATACAACACTAAAACAACAGAAAAAATACCAAAGCAGATAAAAACAGAGCCTGAAAAAGAGAAAAAAGGAAAAGTCGAAGTAGAAACAGGAAAGAAAAAAGTAGAAGCAAAAACAGAGCAGAAAAAAGACAACCGATGGTGGAGGCAATCAGCCAAAGAACAACAAGAGACGTTTGGTAATCTTTCCATTGAACTTCAAAAGAATGCATTACAACTAGCTGATTATTCTAAAACAGTGCTTGATTATGATTTCCTCAGTCATGACTATCACTTCTTTTTGCAACTGGCCTTTCGTCTAAAAAAGTTCACATTTAGAGAAATGATTTTTGTAATTTTAGGGGAATCTTGCAGAAGTAAAAAATCAAGAGATTTACCCAAAGTTTTAAACAATCCTGAATGGACAAAAGAACGCCTCAATTATTCTAACGATCCAGAAAAATCCAAATGGATTGAAGCAAGGACTAAAATCTTTCCAATTCCTTTAGAATACAAAACAAACAGCACTAATGATAATCATTTAGCTAAGAAAAAAGTTTCATTCCTAGAGAAAAAAGAGCTACAACAAAGTTATAAGGAAAAAAAATTATCATTGGAGCCTAAAATGAAAATGCTGCAAGAGGTGGAATTATTTTGTGATCATCCAATTGGTTGTGGAATTGAGAAACAAGTCGAAGTTTTTGAAGTGGAATGCAAAGACGAGATTGTTCAGAGGAAACAAAAGGCAAAGCGTAGGTTCAGTGGGATTGCTCAACAGTTAACAGAAAACGTTGAAAGTTCAGGAAAGAACCTTAAGAAATATTCTTACTAAGAAAAATTGATTTTTTGGATATGACTGAGTTTATATCCCAACACAGGTAAACTGCATTGGGACAGATCAGAAAAAGTTAGTGTCTAGAAAATATTAACACTGAACTTCTGCATTTTTACGATCGTAGTACCACCAGTTTAATACCAAGTAATGATTGATCTTTTCACTTTTTAATCATACTCAAAATTAGGAAGTCTCTTTCAACTTGATTAACTATTTTTTTTTGTCCGAACCATTGATGTAAACACAATCCACCTCCATTCCTTTGCCATAAGATGTTCTCTCTTATGTTTTATATGGATTTCCCTCAAACAATTTTGCACCTTCATGCAAAATCTGCCATGACGGTTTTGAAGCAGTATGTTCGTGAAATAAAACTTTAATCTCTGGGTCTGAATCCAAACTATTTGCTGCTATTGGGAATTCTTTATCTTCAGATAAAATCTCTCCTAGACTTGAACCGCAATGACCACAAAAACATCTTTTATATTTATATGGTGGCTCTGGATCATACTGTATTACAAGCTCTTTTCCAGTGATCCAATCAAAAGCATCTCGCTCAACCATAAAAAATTCGGATGAACCAAGTTTTCTGCACCGACTGCAATGACAAATACCGAGAAATTTTGGAATAGAAGAGATTGTAAATTTTACTTTTCCACAGCAGCAACTACCGTTAATCATATATACCTCATTTTATTCACTTTTAAATCAAAACATTGTTAAAATTATAAATTTTGGCAATAGAAACTCAAACATTTATTTTTGTTACGTTTGTGAAATCTATAATTTTCATATGTGCTGACTTGACAAGCTAATCACTTTAGAAGAAGAATTTTTTTTAGGAATATTAGAGAGGTTTTACAGGAATACAAATATCAATAATATGTCTTTTTTCAGGGTGTTCTTCTGGATTATTTTGATAGATTTCGTAGCAAAGTCCATCTCTAAATTGATATCCACTATTGGGTAACCATTCTCCACAAACAGTGCTCCATGATTGCTCAAATTCGTGACAAGAAATGTCAAATCTTGCTACGGCATATTTTCCTCTTGGAACAACCATTTTTCCAATTTCTCCATCAACTTCAAAATCAGAAGGAATTGTAATACAAACACTTAGCCTTAATTTTTCTTCTTCTGTAATATTTGGATCATCATGAGGTATTGATAAAAGTTGTGTATTTGGATTTTCAAATACTCCTCTAGCACCTGCCCACATCGTCAATTTGTTAAATAAGCTCCCGAATAAATCGCTATCACCTTTATAAGGTCCAATATGTCTAAGGTATGCAACATTTAGTTCAGGCATTTCTTTGACTTCTACATTTACTGTATTTCCTGCTTCCATTTGAATACTCCACTGTTGTTCTTTTGTGATCGAACGAGTTTGATACGACACAACTGAACTATAAACAGGAGTTTGATATTGTTCTTTCCATTCTTTGCTATTCACTTTGCGAATCTTGCTATTTTGCAAATTCCCCTTTTTTTTCCACTCTGTTGCACTCATTTTATAGTAATCTTTAAACACTCTTGCAAAAGAAGAAGAACTACTAAATCCACAATCAAACGCAATTTCTGTAACTGATTTTTTAGAAGAATTAGTTAGTTGAATGGCAGCCCGTTCAACTCGTAATCTCTGAATAAATTGATTCAGTGTTTCCTTAACTAAAGACCGAAAAATTCGATGAAAGTGAAATGAAGAAAAATTTGCAACTTGAGCTAAATCTTCTAATCGTAATTCGTCTTCTATATTCTCTTCAATATAATCAATTACTCGATTAATTCGTGCAATATACTCTTCTCGATAACGACTTTCGCTTGTAACGTTCATAAAGTTGAACCCTTAATGCAGTTTTACTTTCTATTCCAATCGCACAAACATCATTTAAAATAAGATAAAGTATATTATAATTTCTGATTTTAAATACCAAATGCTTAATTTATTTTAAATGATTTTTGATCCAAGAAAGATGCTAACTCCTCAAGACGATGAGTATCATTAGGAAATTCGCTTTCTGCTGGTATTGATTATATTCGTGATTATATGGGAATTTGTGGGGAGTTTTCACTAACTGAAGGAACCAAAAGTAAGTCAGATACTGTTGGCTTTGATAATGTCATAACATGAGTATACTGGTTTTTCTTATGGAGTTACAGCATACTATTTTTTCTAAAAATTTTTATTTAATAGTAAATATCAAAAGGCCCTTCAAGACGACCATGAATGAATTGTTGCACTAATTCGTTTTTACTATGTTCAATAACTGATGGTGCTCCTTGCTCAATCACTTCACCATTATAAATCATAGCTATTTTATCAGCGATTGATAACGAAGCTTTGATATCATGACTAATTACAATGTAGGTACAACCTGACTCTTTTTGTGTGTCTTTGATTAAGGAGTCAATTACTGTTGTTACAATTGGATCAAGTCCTGTAGTTGGTTCATCAAAAAGAATTAGATCAGGATCATTGGCAATCGCACGAGCCAACCCAACCCGCTTTCTCATTCCTCCAGATAACTCAGATGGCATTTTTGTATCAACATTACGAAGACCAACCATATACAGTTTTTTTTGTACAATATCTTGAATTTCTTCGTGACTCTTTTTAGTATGCTCAATCAATGGAAATGCCACATTTTCACCAACAGTCATAGAATCAAACAAAGCAGAATCTTGAAATAACATTCCAAAGTTTTTTCTTGTATTCAACCATCGAGCTTTGTTCATAGTTTTTGTGTTCACACCATCAATAAAAATATCTCCTTGATCCTGTTTTAAAAAACCAAGAATATGCTTTAAAATAACAGATTTCCCACTTCCTGAACGCCCCAAAACAACGGTAATTTTGCCTTTTGGAAATTCTAGATCCACTCCTTTTAAAATATCAAACTCTCCAAAGGATTTATATATATTCTTAAAAACAACCATAACATAACGCTACAAAACAGAATTACTGTGACTTCAACCAATCAGTAGAAAAGAAGTCATAATATAATCAGAGATAAAAATAAGAATCATTGAATTAACTACAGCCTCTGTTGTTGCATTTCCAACACCTTCAGCTCCTCCATAAGTATTGTATCCTTTATAACATCCCGTAAAAGTGAGGATTACACCAAAGACCGAAGATTTTAATAAACCACCTAAAATATCAGATAATGCTACAAAATCAATGATTTTTGCAATGTAGATTCCAGAATCAAGATGAAATAATCCAACAGAGATAATATAACCACCAATAATGCCGACCATCTCAGAGCAGATCGTTAAAAATGGAAGAATGAAAAAACCAGCAAATACTCGTGGAGAAATTAAATATTGAACCGAATTCACAGCCATTGCATCCAGAGCTGAAATTTGCTCTGTTACTCGCATTGTTCCAAGCTGAGCGGCAATTGCAGAACCAGCTCTTGCAGCAACCATCAATGAAGTTAATACAGGCCCCATTTCTCTAGTCATACTTAAAGCAACAATTCCTCCAACAACAGACTCAGAGCCAAAGCTTTTTAAGGCAACATACATCTGTAGAGAGAGAACTGCTCCTGTAAACAGACCAGTGAGAAGAACCACATTGAGCGATTTATTTCCAATAAACTCTAATTGTTGAAAATAGATTTTCCAACGAAATGGAGGCATAAAAATAAAAATGATCGCTTCAATAAATAAAAATCCAGCTTTTCCAAGTGCTCGAATATTTTTAAGAGCTACACTTCCAATTTTTTCTGGAACTGAAAGGATTGCATCCGTGATTTTTTTCTTCACGATAATTTTAAAAAGGGAATT
>JBNMNM010000222.1:0-5322 GCA_051275585.1 bacterium
AAAATCAATTAATTACAAATTATGCAAACCGCTCGGGATAAGGACAACCTTACATCCTCCACCTGAAGGAAGAGGTTTTACGGTTGGCTAGATAAAATAGTAAAATAGAGTTCGTTTGAGTAGTGAGTAAGTATTTGATATTAGAGCTAAGTTAATCATTATTAGAATTAACGATATTGCAAATTCTGATGATCAAAGCTAAAAAGATGTCTTGACTATGGGAATAGAGCTTATTCTTTTCCGAATCAATCAGGTTAGAAATATAAAAAATATAGACATCAATTATTTTTACAATAGCTTACCTAAAGGACACAGATGAGACACGTTGATGAATCAATGCTTTCGATCCAGCAATGGTGGGAAGACATGAAATACATGGATCCGAAAGAAATTAGGCAGGAATTACTACTTTATAAAAATCGTATTAATAGCTCGTTAGAATTGTATAAAGAACAACATCCTTTTTTTAAGGTTATTAATAAAAAAATGGAATGGATGCAGAAATTTACTTTTTCTTTTGATAAAGTAAAAGAGCATTTTCAGCAAATGTTACTAAACCTTCCTGACCGAGGGCAAGTAATTGAATCCGCAGTTCATTGGGTAGAGCAATTTAGTGCTGAGGATGTTACGAAAGCAATACAAGCCAAGATTGATGCTTTTGCTCCAATTAAGAAACATGATGAAATTCGAGTAAATTTTTTAAAAGAAATTTCTGATCTTTACCAAAAACTTGAACTTAAGTTTGCAGAAATTTCAGATACCTCTCAAGACACACAGCAAGAGAGTAAAAAAACTCGTTTGATTGAACATGATTTTCCTAATTTATCCAAAAAACTGAAAAATATGGAAACTCGCTTGAGAGAGCATCAGTTCTCAAGAGAGTACACTCAAGGTCTTATTGAAAAGCTTTTGGCCTCACCTTTTTCTTTTAATCGTTGTGTTTATCCTAAACTAAGCGACTATGATCCTAGACATCTATTCTTAGAATCTTTAAGAGAAATTTTTGTCAAAGATATTATTTTGGTCAACCAAAGTAATGAAAAGGTTTCTTTCAAATACTCTGAGTCAGAAGATATCAATCAAAGTGATGTGTTTCAACGTCTCAACTTTATTACTAAAGAAAAAGAAAAAGGAAGACGTGTCTTTTTTATTGGACATCATGAAAGTTATTTAGGGCCTTATTTTTTAAGAAGTATCTTGCGTAAAATTGGGTTTGATGGTCTGGCAAAAAACTGTAATACCGTTGTTGGCCCGAAAATGTTTTCCAACTTCTTTTTGAGAAGTGGGGCAGCAAATGTTGGGAATCTATTTTTAGTTGTACCATCTCAGAAAACGACAAAAATTGGAGCTGATGGTCTAGCTTTAGATCTGCAACGAATTGCAAAACGAAGTATGTATCTGATTAAAATGCCAAACTCTGGTTTGCGTGTGATCAAAGAATTAAATTATGAAGAGTTCATTGATTTTATCACTCACCTTGATGAGCAAACACTAGAAGATATGGTTCTTAGACTTGAACTTGCTGAGGATGAAGCAAAAGAGGTTAAAACCTATTACAACTCTAGAGGATTTGCTAAAAATATGCAGGATCTGAGTAAGGCAGATTATGATATATTTAAAAATAGTATGAATGAATGCTTTGCTATTTATCCAGAGGGTTCTCGATCTTATGTTGGAGAAGATGGTTCTGTGATTATGAAGTATATCAACCCAAAATTTTTACCAGCATATCTACGACCTAATGATCTTATTGTACCTATCAGTTTAGTTGGAGGAACTGATATTTTTAATAGCAATTGGCTTCACTTTGGGAAGATTGGTCTTTCTATTGGAGAACCAAGAGAAGTAACCTTGCCAATGATTAGAAGGTATAAGGCTACGGTCAAAAGTATTATGCAAGAAGTTGCTGATCTTCCTAATATCAAGAAGGTGATTTATTCTGAAGAAGTTCAGAATGCAACTAAAGAGAAAAAAGATAATTTTTCAGCAAAAAAGTTACAAATCGATTCTTAATTAAAAGACTAAAAATTGGAGTTAGGTCTATTAGTTTTTTCTCAAAGAGAGTGTTGTAATAAAATATAAAATATAACATAAAAATTAATAGACCTAATCCTATTTAATACTTTTTTAGGATTAGGTTCAACATTTCATAACCATCACATCATAATTTCTTCTAAATTTCTTTCTTTCTTCTTGAAAAGATTCATTTTTATATACACTCAATTCTTGCTTGCTTGACTAGACTTTTCCTACCACGTAATGTGTAAAAAAGAGAAGATATTCCTCACTAAATAACCACCAATATAATGTAAGAATTAAGATCTAGTTTTACGACAACTCTGCTGTTTAAATTTTATCTTCCAAACATTCTTCCAAGATTCTCAATGTATAATATTTCTGATGAATTAATTCAAAAGTATGCTGTTTCAGGCCCTCGTTATACGTCCTATCCGACTGCACCGATGTGGCATGATATCTCTCCAGAGACTCAAAAAGAGTGGTATACGGATTGTGGGAAAAATGAAAAACCACTTTCTCTTTATATTCATATCCCTTTTTGTGAAGAGCGTTGTCTTTACTGTGGTTGTAATGTGATTATTACGAAGCAACATGAACAATCTGCAACTTATGTTGATTATGTTCTTCGTGAAATTGAGCAGTTAGCTGAAACATTACAAGTTCAGAAAAAAATTATTCAACTTCATATTGGTGGTGGGACTCCTACATTTTTAAAAAATGATGAGTTTGTTCAAATTATGGAGAAGGTTCGATCTCTTTTTGAATTTGAAGAAAACGCCGAAATTGCAATTGAAGTTGATCCTAGAATTACAACTCATGAACAAATTGAGCTATTATCGGAATTAGGCTTTAATCGTTTAAGTCTTGGAGTTCAGGATCTTGATCCAGAGGTACAAAAAGCTGTTAACAGAATTCAACCAGTTGAGTTAACTCAAGGTATTGTTGAAAAAGCTCGATCCTTAAATTTTCATGGAATCAACATTGATTTAATTTATGGTTTACCAAAGCAATCTGGCGAAAGTTTTTCTAAAACTCTTGAGGTCATTAATGAACTTCGTCCTGATCGATTAGCTGTTTATAACTTTGCGTACTTACCAGATCACTATCCATATCATCGAAAAATCAGCGAGATGGATCTTCCAGATAGCAAAACAAAACTAGATATTTTATTTCGTACCATTGATGCATTTTGTGGTGCTGGTTATGAGTATATTGGAATGGATCATTTTGCGACTCCTGAAGATGAGCTATCTATAGCCTTAAATAATCGGACTCTTTACCGAAATTTTATGGGTTATACGGCAAAAAGTGGAATGGATATGTATGGAATTGGAGTTTCATCAATTGGTGATTTTGGAAATCATTTTGTTCAAAATGAAAAAAAACTTTCTCGCTATAAAAAATCAATTGATGAAAGAGCTATGGCTGGAGCCAAAGGAATGACTCTTTCAGATGATGACATAAAACGGAAATGGACAATTCTCCGAATGATCTGTCATTTTTATCTATCATTCAACGAGTTTGAGAAAGAGTTCTCTTGTTCATTTCATGAATACTATGCTGATGAAATGCTTGATCTACAAGGAATGCAACATGATGGTTTACTTGAAATTACAAAAGAGGGGATTCGTATCCTTGATAATGGAAAAATTTTGATTCGTAATGTTTGTATGGTTTTTGATGCTTATCTTAAAAAACCTTCTGCATCAAAAGTTAAATATTCAAAAACCATCTAACATAGATTATTATGTTTAAAATATTTTCTGCGGCAGCTCATCGCATGTTTTTTGCGTTGGGTACATTTCAAGCTATTTTTAGTATTATATGGTGGGTTCATTACCAATACTTAATAAAAATGAAAGTACCTTATGGAATGGAGATTCTTTCTCCTAGTGTGCATTTATTTTCTTTAATTTTTGGTATGTTCACCTATTTCATTTTAGGCTTTTTACTTACGGTATTTCCTCGTTGGCTGAATTATCCTACAATCCCAATGAAACGAATTATTGTGATTTTTCAGTTTTTCTTATGGGGAAATGTTCTATTTTTTGTTGGAGTTCCATACGGTAAATTATTTTTCATTTTAGGTGCAATCTTTACCTTTCTAGGCTTTTTCTCTGTTTGGATTACTCTCATTCAAGGAATTACCAATAACCCTCACCCAGATAAAACTCAGCCAGCTTTTGCTCTTTCTGCATTTACTGCTGGAACCATAGGAGCGTTATTTTTTGTTCTTTATTGTGCTTTTCCTGGATATCCTATTTTGTATCGAATTTCTTATGGATTAGGAATCTATGTCTACTCAATGATGATTATCCTTGCAGTAGCTTATCGAATGCTTCCTTTCTTTACAAAAAATATGGTTGTTGGTTTTGAGCTGAACCGTTTGCCTTATAGTTTACATTCATGGATGGCCTTTTCTATTCTAAAATGTATTTTATATATATTTGCACTGCCTCAGTTTTATTGGATTGCAGATGGTGGAATCTTAGTGACTTGTATTATTCAGTTTTCCAAGTGGCAGTTTTTCCGCAAAAAACCAGTGATGTTATTAAGCATGTTATATTACTCAATGGCATGGTTACCTATTTCTAATGTTTTATTTATTGTGTACTCTCTTTGTAAGCTGTTTAATGTTGAAGTATCAGCTCATATTGAACAAGCAGCTTTGCATGCTCTTACCATTGGTTGTTTTAGTTCAATCGTTTTAGCAATGGCAACAAGAGTTACTTTAGGACATTCAGGAAGAGCATTGCAAACTAATCTATTTGTTCATCTCTTATTCTGGTTAGTTCAATTTACAGCTTTGACTCGTGTAGTATCTGGAATTGTGTCTAACTTTAATTCAGAGTTTGCAATTCATAATTATCATGCAGGATATACTTGGATTATTGCTTTTGGATTATGGGGTTACAAACATTTACCAATGTACTTTAAACCTCGGATTGATGGAAAGCCTGGTTAAGTAATAAGTTTTTTTAAAAATTTTAAGAGTAAAAAGTGAAGCCAACACTAACTCACATTGCATTGCATGTTGCTTCTTTAGAAGTATCAATTCACTTCTATCAATATTTTTGTGCAATGAAAGAGTCACGAATGGCATTAGAGTCTTTTGGTTAGCTGAAGAAGGATGAGAAAAAGAGTTTATCAAGAGTGCTTCTTTGAAAACCTCTTCCTTCAGGTCAATGTTGTTGACTTAAGAAATTTAGGAGACTTTTAACACAAATAACATTAAAAAATTTGGCTTTAATGTTGATGTTAAAATTGTTGTTTTTCTCAAAAAATCCTTAAGTCAACGACATT
>JBNMNM010000223.1:0-5292 GCA_051275585.1 bacterium
CATTCAAATTCTATTGCCGATTTCATAGAGTTCCTCAATGGAACAGAATTTATTTGCGGACACAATATTATAAATCACGACTTACAATATATTCAGAAAGCTGTTACTGACGCTAAAATTGATGCTACTAACATCATTGACACTTTATATCTCTCTCCTCTTTTGTTTCCATCTAAGCCTTATCATGCCTTGCTAAAAGATGACAAATTACAAACCGAAGATTCAAACAACCCACTTAATGATTCTATAAAAGCCAAAGATCTTTTCTTTGATGAAGTTTCAAACTTTAATCAAACAGACGAGAAACTAAAACAGATTTTCTATTTGCTTTTAAACGACAAAAAGGAGTTCAACTCCTTTTTTCGCTTCATCGAATACACAAGTAGCGATAGGCAAACTGAAAAACTTATTCGTGAAAAATTTGATTCAGTTATTTGCCAACATGCCGATTTGTCTAAAATAATTTCAGAACACCCGATTGAATTAGGATATTGTTTATCTCTAATAAATTGTAACAACCGTTATTCAATTACGCCACCTTGGGTATTAAAAAACTACCCAAAAGTGGAACGGATAATGTTTCTGCTTAAAAGTAATCCATGCTTGACTGGTTGCGCATATTGCAATCAAGCATTAAACATTCACAAGGGACTTAAAAATTATTTTGGCTTTGATACCTATAGAACCTACGCGGGAGAACCATTGCAAGAGAACGCAGTTCAAGCAGCAGTTGATAACAAATCGTTGCTAGCAGTATTTCCAACAGGTGGCGGTAAATCAATTACTTTTCAAGTACCAGCTTTGATGGCTGGAGAAAACGTAAAAGGGTTAACTGTTATCATTTCTCCATTGCAATCGCTAATGAAAGACCAAGTCGATAATTTGGAGAGAATTGGAATAACAGATGCCGTTACTATTAACGGCTTACTTGACCCAATTGAAAGAGCAAAATCTATTGAAAGAATTCAAGATGGTCGAGCTTCTATTCTGTACATTTCTCCTGAATCACTTCGCTCAAAAACCACAGAAAAATTACTCTTAGGTAGAAAAATAATTCGCTTTGTAATTGACGAAGCCCACTGTTTTTCATCTTGGGGACAAGATTTCAGAGTTGATTATTTATACATCGGTGATTTTATTAAATCACTTCAGGAAAAGAAAAATCTTGAAGATCAAATCCCGGTTTCTTGTTTTACAGCAACTGCAAAACAAAAAGTCATTGAAGATATTTGTGAGTATTTCAAAGAAAAATTAGGAATCAAATTTGAAATATTTCCTTCCAAAGCATCAAGAACAAACCTGCACTACAAGGTTTTTGAAAAAGGAGATGATGAAGAAAAATACAACACAGTACGAGATTTAATAGAAGAGAAAGATTGCCCAACTATTATTTATGTTTCAAGAACAAAACGAGCGAGTGAACTTGCAAAGAGATTGAATGATGACGGTTTTAATGCCAGAGCTTTTCATGGCAAGATGGAAAGTCAGGAGAAAACAGAAAACCAAAATGCTTTCATTGCAGGAAATGTTCAAATTATGGTGGCTACTTCTGCATTTGGGATGGGAGTGGATAAGAAAGATGTCGGAATGGTAATTCACTATGAGATTTCAGATTCACTTGAAAATTATGTGCAAGAGGCAGGTCGAGCAGGACGTGATGAAAATATAACTGCCGACTGTTATGTTTTATTTAATGAAGAAGACTTGAGTAAACATTTCATACTGTTGAACCAAACTAAAATAAATTTACATGAAATAAAACAAATTTGGAATGCCATAAAGTACATTACCAAATTCAAATCAAGTGTTCAAAAATCTGCTTTAGAAATAGCAAGAGCGGCAGGTTGGGATGACAATTTAAAGGAAATTGAAACAAGGGTTACCACTGCAATTGCAGCTCTGGAAGAAGCAGGCTATCTAAAGCGAAAACAAAACATGCCGAGAGTATTTGCTGATAGCATCCTTTCAAAGACAGCACAAGAAGCCATTGATAAAATAATGCTATCGCAAAAATTCAGTGAAGAACAAAAAGTAACAGCAACTAGAATTATTAAAAGTCTGTTTTCAAGTAAGAGCAGAAAGCTATTGCAATCTGATGAAGCAGAAGCAAGAGTTGATTATATAGCTGATAATTTAGGCCTTAACATTAATAATGTAATTGCTGTTGTTAACCTTTTACGAGATGAAAAGATTTTAGCAGACTCAAAGGATCTAACGGCATTTATCAAAAAGGGGGAGAATAAAAATCGTTCACTTGCTATAACTCAGAGTTATGGACTGATTGAAAATTTCCTTTGTCCATTGTTTGATGAACAAGAAAAATCTTTTCACATCAAAGAGCTGAATGAGCAAGCAGAAGAAAACGGATGCAAAGAGGTTTCTCCAAACAAAATAAAAATCATTCTCAACTTTTGGGCAATAAAGAATTGGATAAAGCGATACAATAAAGATTATTCAAAGAATCATATTGTGGCTATCAGTTGCCAACCCACAGAAAAATTAAAAGAAAAATTAGAAAAGCGGCATCTTTTGGCAGAGTTTGTTGTAATCTATATGTATGACAAGAGCAACAAAATTATTGAACAAGGGGAAACAGATAAAGAAGAAGTATTAGTTGAATTTTCTGTTCTTGAGTTGCAAGAAGCATTTTCCAAGCAAGTTCAAATGTTTGAAGTGAAAGTAACAATTGAAGATATTGAAGACACTTTGTTTTATCTATCACGTATTGAAGCGATAAAAATTGAGGGCGGATTTCTTGTCGTTTACAACAAACTCACTATTGATAGACTCGAGCAAAACAACAGAGTGCAATACAAGGAACAAGACTACCAAAAGTTAAGCCAATATTATGACCACAAGGTTCAGCAAATTCATATTGTTGGCGAATATGCAATGAAAATGATTGACGACTATTCCGGTGCTATAAAGTTTGTTGATGATTATTTTCAGTTAAATTTTCCGTCTTTTATAAACAAATATTTCAAAGGCAGCAGAGAGTCTGAAATAAAAAGAAATATAACACCAAAGAAGTACAAACAACTTTTTGAATCCTTATCGGACGTTCAACTAAGAATTATTGACGATAAAGATTCTAGATATATTGTTGTTGCAGCTGGGCCTGGAAGTGGTAAAACAAAAGTTTTAGTCCACAAATTAGCTTCATTGCTTTTAATGGAAGATGTAAAACATGAACAATTGCTCATGGTTACTTTTTCTAGAGCAGCAGCAACCGAATTTAAAAAGCGTTTAATTGAATTAATTGGAAATGCTGCACATTTCATTGACATAAAAACATTTCATTCTTATTGTTTTGATTTATTGGGAAAAGTGGGAACACTGGATAGATCGAGTGCAATTATCAAAAACACGGTCGAAAAAATAAAGAACAATGAAGTTGAAGCCAGCAGAATAACCAAAACAGTTTTGGTCATTGACGAAGCTCAAGACATGGACGAGGAAGAATTTGAATTGATTAAAGTACTGATGGAAAAGAATGAAGAAATGAGAGTAATTGCAGTTGGCGACGATGACCAAAATATTTATGAATGGCGTGGTGCAGATTCAAAATACTTATCAAGTTTTATTACAGAAAAGAAAGCAACAAAATACGAACTTATAACTAATTACAGAAGTAAAAGCAATTTAGTTTCATTTACTAATCAGTTTTTAAAGACGATTGATAAGCGTATAAAAGAAATTCCAATTGTCGCAAATCAGCCCGACAATGGAAAAATTAAAATAATTAAATACAGCAATGGAAACCTTGTCACTCCATTAATAGAAGATATTATTTCAACCGGACTATCGGGGACAACTTGTGTTTTGACACACAAGAACGAAGAAGCATTTCAAGTGGCTGGTCTTTTAACAAAAAATGGACATCAAGCAAAATTGATTCAAAATAATGATAGCTTTAGCTTATACAATCTTGAAGAGGTTCGCTTCTTTTTGAATGAACTGAAATTAAATGATAATGTTTTTATTATTAGTGATGATGATTGGCAAAATGCAAAAAGTAAATTGATTGAGAGATACAAGTCAAGTTCAAGGTTTGACATCTGTAATAAACTTATCAAAGATTTTGAAGCTACAAATACCAAAAGAAAATACAAATCAGACTTTGAAGTTTTTATTAGAGAATCATTGTTAGAAGATTTTATAACTACTAACGGAGAAACAATCTTTGTTTCTACTATCCATAAAGCAAAAGGTAAAGAGTTTGACAATGTATTTTTACTTCTTGAAAATTTTGATGCAAGAACAGATGAAAAGAAACGACAGCTTTATGTTGCCATGACAAGAGCTAAACAAAATTTAACTATTCACTTGAATGGTAATTGTCTTGACCATATAAAAACTGAAGGATTAGAAAGGATTGAAAACAACAAGACTTTTAAACCGCCAAACGATTTAGTTTTACACCTTTCACACAGAGATTTGTATTTAGGATATTTTGAATATGTGCAACATCGCATAAACAGATTAACAAGTGGAGATTCGATTATTGTTTGTGATGAAGGCTGTAAAAACAATAAAGGTGAATTGGTTTTAAAATTTTCAAGAAGCTTTCTTGAGAAATTATCAGAAATAAACCAAAGCGGGTTTCAGTTAAAAGAAGCCAAAGTAAATTTCATTGTTCATTGGACAAACGATGAGAAGATGGAAGTTAAGATTCTTTTGCCTGAATTGCATTTTGAGAAAAACATTGAAAATGTAAAGAAAAATGAGTTGGAGATTTGAGCCCTATGGTAGCGCACGACTAGAGCGTAGCGACTGGCATAGCAAATCATAGATTCGACGAAGTCACCCAAGGCCAATGGCCAAACTTTGTGCAGCAAATTCTCTGATATGGTAATTTATCAACATTCCTTGTTTTCACTAAATAAACCAATCACGTTGATCATGTAATGATTTCTTTATCAAACAATGGAATATTTTACCTTCGAAATCTATTCAAATGTAATTTTTATATAAAATACCCGACCGCTCGGATATGTTCAACATTCGATAGCGCGGAAATTTTTTCCGTGCCCGCAAAGTAAATTAAAAAAAAACATTATAATGTTGTGTTTTTAGTAATTGACAAACTAAACAATAGCTCTACGGAACAAACAAAATAAAATTCGGCAACCAATCACCAGGAAGACAATGGAAAATGAAACAAGAAAAACTCTCAAAGTCTTATACAACAAGGTTAAACGAAATAATTACAATCAATCTATAAAAACTTCCTGGTCTAGCAACTAGGAAGTTTTTTACGTTTACGGTTTCTTGCAGTTAAATAAGTATAAT
>JBNMNM010000224.1:0-5269 GCA_051275585.1 bacterium
TGACCACTTTTGGTTTTGCAGATTTCATAAAAGATAATGATTTTAGATTTTCTTATAAAATATTCTAAAGTTTATAATTTAATATAATAAAAAGAAAATCCGAAAAAGTGAAATGATTCCTTCTTTTTAATAGAAATAGTAAAAAATATAAATTTACACTTTTAATATCAGATATTTATATTTTTTATTTTATTTTTTAAAATGTGTGGCATGCAAGACGCAAGATAGAAAGGCAAATACACACACAAAATTTTAATTGCTTCACAAAGAGGTAATCATGGCTAACAAATCACTTTTTAAATCAATCGTTGGAAAAATCATTCAAGCAACTGATTCTAAAAATGAAGCTGGTGGCCGAGCATATACTTTAACTCCAAAACATGCTCTTGCACAGTATGTAGCAACAGGTTGTCTAAACTCAACTTACTATGCATCTGATGCAGAACAATTGGAAAAAGTCCTCAAACTTTGTGAAGATGTTGACCCTAAATTTATTGCACAAATTGCAATTTACGCTCGTGAAAAAGGCCATATGAAAGATATGCCTGCATTATTAACGGCATTACTTTCAGTGAAGGGTTCTGACTATCTTCCGCAAACGTTTGATCGAGTTATTGATAATGGTCGAATGCTACGAAACTTCGTTCAAATTATGCGATCAGGAGTTGTTGGAAGAAAATCACTCGGAAGCCGACCAAAAAATTTGGTTCGTAAATGGCTAGATAATAGAAAAGATCAAGGTTTGCTCGTTGCTTCTGTAGGTAAAGATCCTTCTCTAGCTGATATTATTAAAATGGTTCATCCAAAACCAAAAGATCCAGTTCGAGAAGCTTTCTACGGATACTTAATTGGAAAAGATGTTGATTTCAACAAACTTCCAGAAGTGATCCAACACTACGAAGCATACAAAAAAGGAGACTCAAAAGAGGTTCCAAAAGTTCCTTTTCAATTGCTAACTGCTCTTGACATTGGAAAAGAAGGTTGGATGTCAATTGCTGAAAATGCTAGATGGCAAATGACAAGAATGAACTTAAATACTTTTGTACGACACGGTGTTTTTGATAATGCTCAACTAACAAAAACGATTGAAAATCGATTAAAAGATCCTGAAGAAGTAAAACGAGCGAGAGTCTTTCCATACCAACTTCTTTCAGCCTTTAAAATGGTCGATTCAAAAGTGCCAAACAAAGTAAAAGATGCACTTCAAGATGCAATGGAAATTGCGATTGAAAATGTACCAAGCTTTGATGGAAAAAAAGTTTATGTATTTCCTGATGTATCAGGTTCAATGCAGTCTCCAGTGACTGGATACCGAAAAGGTTCAACGTCTGCGGTAACTTGTGTTGATGTGGCCGCTCTTGTAGCTGCTGCGATTACTCGAAAAAATTCAGATGCAGAAGTTCTAGCATTTGATACACAAGTTCATGAAGCATACTTGAATTCTCGTGATAACATCATGACCAATGCACAGAAACTAGCAAAACTTGGAGGTTATGGTACTGATTGTCATCTTCCTTTGGCTCACTTGAACAAGAAAAAAAGCAAAGGAGATCTTGTTATCTATGTTTCTGATAATGAATCATGGGCAGATCCTCAACGAGGAAACGGTACTGCAATGATGCAAGAGTGGGGTAAATTTAAATCCCGAAACCCAGATGCAAAAATGGTTTGTATTGATATTCAGCCATACGGAACGGTACAAGCTCAAACAGGTAGAGACATCTTAAATGTGGGCGGATTCTCAGATGAAGTATTCAATGTCATCAAAGCATTTGCTGATGGAACGTTCGAAGGTGATTTTTGGATAAAAGAAATTGAAAAAGTTCAACTATAATCACTTATAGAAAACCAGTAAGGAGTTTTTGAAAAAAAGAGAGATCTCTTCCTTGGCTGAAAGACGAAAGCTCCTTACTACTAAAAACAAAATTTAATAGTTTTTTTATCATTACAATAGACAGGAACTCATGGAATTTACACAAGAAAAAGTACTTGAATATCAAAATATTATTGATAATACCACCTCTGGTAATTATGCATTAAACGTTCTTTTTGATTCAATCTGGTCAACAATAAAACCAACATCATTTGGAAAAGACTTTAAAAGTAATTTGCATAGATTTACAGGTATAACTTGGAATGCTCTGCATAAGAATAACAGTAATTTTTACACAATCACATAATAAAATTTTCTGAAAAGAATTTGTAGCGGATGCCTTGTGGAATTACAGGTTAAAGCGGGTTATTAATTAACCAGTACTAGGTTCAAATCCTAGCCTTTCAGAAAATTGAAGGAGTAGCTTAATAAAAAAAATATCTCACAGCCTTTTGTCGCTACATTCAGAATGAAGAATAATAATGCGAATTCAGAGCTAAGTTTTTTATAAAGAAATCAATAGTTTAAATTTATCATATGCTTTTTTTTTTATGGAAAAAGCATAAACTACTGATTTTATTAGTATTATTTTTTTTAGGTCTTAATTCGCATAAATAAAACGGGTATATTACCTTTGAAGTCCCTTACTCAGTTAAGCATAAAAAGGAGTACTAATTGAAATTTGAAGCAGGTGACGAAATTGATCTTAAGCATTGCACTGTTTTAACCCATGAGTTTTTCAGGTGTGATGACTCGTTTAAACAGTTTCAGTTTTTTGGTGAACAATTGATCTTAAAAAGAAAATCAAGAGAACTCTCATACAAAGCTTACAATTCATATGCTGATTTCATTCATCACCTTTATGAATTTATGCTTGGATGTTACGCCCGAGATAATGGTGACACAAAAATTAATAAAAAAAATAATGAGGAAAGAATTAAGATTATTGAACAATATATTACACGACATACACAGCGAGTTTTGGACCAATTTCGTGATACAATCAAAAATGGTACAGCACCTAGCTGGGTTAATTATATAGACTATTACGATGTAATTGTCCCTCCTAATTTTGCTCCTGACTTTAGAAAGTACCGCAATAAAGTAGTTGGCCATGTCACATATGAGAGAGCATCAGAACTTAGTCTTTCAGAGTTCTACAAAAAGTATCATAAATTTTTGTACTGCTTGTATCAAGATTCTTATTGCTGGTGGGGTAAAAAAGATAAAGAGTTTCCAGATTTAAAAGAAATAACTGATTTTAGTTTATTAATAAATAATTAGATTAATGCGAATTAAGAACTAAATTTTTCATAAAAAAACAATTATTTAACATTTTATATAATTTTCTATTTTTTAGACCTTAATTCGCATTAATAACGAATGTTTAGATGAAATTACATCATCAGGAATGAAAAGATCTGGGTTCGACTCCCAGCACCTCCGCTAAAAACTGATATGGAGGTGTAGCTTAATGGATAAAGCTTTTATCTCATCACCTTTTTTGTTGTAAGAATCCTTTTAAATCAGAAAGTTAGATCAAACAAATGATCTATGAGAGTACATCCTTTTACGATACAACTCTCATAAAATTTTTGTTGTTTGATTTGATTGTTAACGAATGCTTAGTGGGATTACATCCCTTTCACGGCCGAGATCTAGGTTCGACTCCTAGTGCTCCGAAAGGAGTATAGTTCAATGGTTAGAATACGGAAAAAGTATCTCACACCTTTACTTGTCGTTAACACAAAAAATGAAAGAAATATAAATAGAAGAAATTTGGCGAATGCCTAGTGGGATTACATCCCTTCAGAGGCCGTAATCTAGGTTCGACCCCTAGTGTCCCCGCTAAAAAATGATATGGGGGCATAGTTTAAAGGTAGAACACGGAAAAAAGTTTATCTCACAAATTTTTGTCGCCAGTTTAAAAAGTGAATATGAAATAAATGCTGTTTAGGATTACATTGGTTTTAGTAGGTTCGATCCCTACCAGTTGTATTTCAATGCACAGAAAAATCTTAACAAATTTTTGTTATTTCATATTCTAAAGATAGGAATAAAGTTTTGAATGCTCGGTGGGACTACACTTTTAATGTCGTGGTTCTGGGTTCAATTCCCAGTCTCTCCTCTAAAAACTGATATGGAGAGATAGCTCAAATGGTAGAGCACGTTACGTCTCAACAATTTTTTGTCATAACTTTATTCTTTGCAAAATAGTAAAAATTATTGTGGCGAATGCTTAGTAGGACTACATGGTACTTTGTGTCCTAGGTTCAAATCCTAGTACCTCGCAAGAGGTGTAGCTCAGTCTGGTAGAGCAAAAGTTTATGTCTTACAAACTTACTTGTCGTCACTTACAAACTTTTACCAATTATCGTATTAAAAAAATGAGAGGTTTCTATCAAAATATAATTCCATAATCCACCCTCGGCTTGACAACCTTTTAAAACGATTATTGTGGCGAATGCCCTGTAGAACTACATCCAAACTTTAGGTTCTGGGTTCAAATCCCAGTATCCCCACTAAAAAACTGATATGGGGATATAGCTCAACTGGATAGAGCAAAAGTCATTGTCTTACAAAAATTCCTTGTCGCCACTCAAAACACTTAGATGAGTAAATATTATGAACTATCAAGTATTTCAGGAAAAGCCAGGGTTTCCAGTAAAAGCATGGGTTAATGGCGTTCCATTTGAAGAACAAGCAAAAGAACAAGTTTTAAATGTAGCAAAACTTCCATTTATTCATAAGTGGGTTGCGATCATGCCTGATGTTCATTTAGGAAAAGGGGCAACAGTCGGAAGTGTAATTCCAACCATTGACGCAATTATTCCAGCGGCAGTTGGTGTTGATATTGGTTGTGGAATGATGGCAGTAAAAACAAGTCTAAATGCTAGCCAACTTCCTGATAATTTATATGCGTTACGAATTGCAATTGAAAAAGCGGTTCCTCATGGAAGAACAAATAATGGTGGACGTGGCGATCGTGGTGCATGGGGTTCAATTCCAACATCAACGGCAAAAGCATGGGATACACTTGATGCTGATTTCAACAAAATTACAGAGAAACATCCAAGAATTAAGAAGTCCAATAACATTGGTCATTTAGGAACATTAGGAACAGGAAACCATTTTATTGAAGTCTGTTTAGATGAACACGATCAAGTTTGGGTGATGCTTCATAGTGGTTCTCGTGGAGTTGGAAATAACATTGGAACTCACTTTATCCAACTTGCCAAAAAAGAGATGCAACGATGGTTTTTAAATGTTCCTGACAAAGATCTAGCATACCTTCCAGAAGGAAGTGAGTACTTTGATGACTATGTAGAGGCGGTTGATTGGGCACAACGTTTTGCAATGACAAATCGTCAAATGGTGATGAGTGCCGTTTTAAGT
>JBNMNM010000225.1:0-5259 GCA_051275585.1 bacterium
ATGCTCCAAGTAAGTTCATTGCTTCTAAACTTACTGTTCCATACTCAAGAGCAGTAGCTCTATCTGGAAGTAAAGATGTAACCTTATTTATGTTAAGGATACCATTTTCACTTCCTTCTTCAAGAAGTCCAACATAGTTTTTAATCAGCTCATATAGCTGGAAAAAAGTTTCCTGAAATTCTTGTTTGGTAACAACAGTCTCAAGGTAACTTTTCTTTCCTCCTTCACTTTGGCTCATCTTTACTTCGCTGTTAATGTTAAGGATCAAAAAAAGAATAACTTATACAAATCTCATCTAGCTGATGATGAAACTAAATGCTTGGAAAAATAAAGTTGTATAAGTTATTTTTCAGCTGTTCCTAAGACTGATAATTTATTTTAGTTTTAACTTAAGTTCTTCAATCTGAGCTAAAATCTTTTCATTTTGAGTAAAAGATTCTGCTTTTTCTAATCGTTGGATTAACTGAGCTTTATTAATTCCTTCTTGACCTATTTTTTTACGAACAAGAATTAATGTTTTTGAAACTACAGTTTTTCGAATTTCGTTTCTTTGTTTAAGAGCTTGTAATAATTCATGATCATTTTTTGAAAATAATCCCGCTTTTTCAAAATTCTGAATACTTTTTAGCAATTTATCAATCAATTGTGCAAGATCATTAACTGTTTTTGCACCATTTAGAAGATCAACTCCTGCAATAAAGAATTTTCCGTATTGTGAGTTACGGTTCACTTTTGAAACTTTAACTCTTTTCTCTGATAATCGAATTTGCTGCTGTCTTTGCTTTTCATTGAGTAGCATTTGGCGACTATATACAGTTTGGTCAATCATATGGAAAAACGTTACTGTAATCGTTCTATCACCTGTTTTTGTTACTACTGGTGGAATATTAACAACATCAGGTTTAAATGATGCTCGTAACAAAAGTCTTTTAGGAAAACGGTAGTCTTTTGCAATATGAATATTTTGTAAGTATTCTAAATTCTTTATAGAGTGAATTTCAAACTTTTTCTCTGAATTTGGCAATGTAATATCAATCATAAACTGTTGTTTCGTAGATCGGTTTTTTCGATCAATGACTGATTTTTCATAAAATTCGATTGGAAAGTGATTTTTTCCAAAAAGAATTGGTTTGTTAAACACAATATTTACTCCAAATTGAGAAATTCCATTTTGTGGAGTACTCTTTATATTCGGAATAATTTTAGACACATGATATGCCTTTCGTAATACAGGTTTAGTACTAGTAATTTCTAATCCTTTGCTTTTCATAATATGATAAGCATCAGGATAAGTTAAAAGTTCTCTAGTTCTATTTTCAAGAAGCAATACATAATGATACCGATATCCTTTTTTATTCTTACCAAATGCATTTTCTGTTGGAGCAATTAAATTAAAAGATTTAATTTGATATCGAAAAACATTTCCTGAAAGAGGATCTGATCCTTGATAACTCTTTACAAAAACTTTAGCTCGAAGTGCAAGATGGTGAAATTTATTCTTTTCTAAAATATAGAAACTAGGACTGTTTGTGTATGGAAAAATAAGAATTTGATTATCTTGTAGTTTTAGTTTCTCATTTTTTGTCCACTCATAAATTTGATCAATAGACCAATTATGAGTAGAACCATCACTTAAAATTGCAGAAATATAATAATGATCTGGTGAATCATTTTTAAAATAAGTGGACGTAATTTTAAGTTTTCCTAGCATTCCTTTATCAAGGGCTTTTGCTAGTTTTAGGATTGTTGCTTTATCTGTATACTTTGGAAAAGCAAAACCAAGATTACTTACAAAAGCAAAGATTAAAAAAATCCATGTTGCCTTCAAAATAGTTGACGCTTTCATTTTTACTACCTTTTTACAAAAAATAACCATTAAAACAAAACAGTCGAGCTTGACTATTTATAATCTTTACCAAGAAATATTTCAATATCAACACCTGATTTATTATCAGGATTAACCATTCGTGCAACTCTTTGATCACCAGGAATTAACTTTGCTAAAAGTAACGCTGGTTTAAGAAAATTTTTACGAAAATAAATTACAGTATGTTCATAATTAAATCGGTGAGCATTTGAAATATTGATAATTTCGAATCGAATTCCTAATGCTCGCTCAATTGCTTTTTTCTTTTGGTAAGCTAGAAAATTTGATAATTTAAATGCTCTTTTTGATTTTCCACTAGCATTGAAAATAGAAACTTGCATCAATGCAGGTTTTCGATAAATAACCTTGATTGAATTAGAACTTGAATTTTCTTGTTCAGAAGAATTTTGCCCTTGTGTTTGGTTATTCTCTTGAGACGTAGTCGAGTTATTTCCTGTGCCTTCTTGATTTGATGAAGACTGATTACTAGCTTGAGTCCCTTCTTGATTCGATGAAGATTGATTACTAGCTTGAGTTCCTTCTTGATTTGATGAAGATTGATTACTGGCCTGAGTTCCTTCTTGATTTGATGAAGACTGATTACTGGCCTGAGTTCCTTCTTGATTCGATGAAGACTGATTATTTTCATTTGACTGAGAACTAGAAGAACTTTCTTTCACCAGTTTGATAACAATTCCCCCTGTTTTTGTAGCTTGAATTAAACTAGGGATGATTGCTTCTTTTGTGCTAATTTCAACATTAACTAGAAAAACAACCTGACTTGTACCTTGTGCTTCTTTTACATCTTCTTTTAAACGAATTTGTTTAAGAATTAATGAATCTGAGTATTCAATAAGTTGTTGAAGTTTATCAGGATTAAGAACAGCACCTGGAATTTTAAGTGTAAACTTTTTTGTCTTTGTAGTTTGACTAAGAACTACTTGACCCAATTTAGAAGGATCAAGCTCTCCTTTAATCGTAATCGTTACACTATCTTCAGTTTCTTGTTTAGAAATTTTAGTAAGAATACTTCCTGTACCTTGAGTATTACTCTGTGCATAAAGCGTAGGAGCAATAAATAAAACCACAAGAAGGAATAGAATTTTAAGTGGTGGTAACAGCTTAAACATTTTTTCTCCATTTAAGGAAAAGATTAACCAAATCTACTGATCTACATTTATTTTAGACTTTCTTATGCATATTAAAGGCCATTTTTTTTATCGTAAGCTTCTTAAAAGAGTTACTTGATAAAAAAGCATCATCATTTTCTTTTCTTTAAAAACATTGAGTTCAATATAAAAAAATGAATAAATACACAATATAAATATAAATTTTTCAGTCCTATAGAAAAAAAAGTAATTTCTTTGCACGAGGTTTGCTTAATTTCAATCTTTAGCGTATGTTCGTACTCAAATTTATTTTAAATCATCAATGATGATCAGGTCATGCGGAGGATGGATGTTCATTAGGTGTAATCACTGCCAAGCTACATATCAAATTGATGACAATCAAATACCAAAACGTAAAGCTGTTGTTAAGTGCACAAAGTGCAGTTCCTCAATACCACTACCATATAGTGAAGAGGAAGAATCTGATGAGAAATTGCAACCTAAACCTCAAATGGTAGAGGTAATGTGTAGCTCATGTAATTCTCTTTATGCCATTCCACTTGATAAGTTCAAATCATCTACAATAAAAGTACGTTGCGGAAAGTGTCGTTATCTGTTTGTTGCTAATATTCATCAAGAAAATAACCTTTCATCCTCATTTGATCCAGCTAATTTCCCTCGACGTGAGCATTCTAAGGCTTTACCTGATAAAGTAAAACTAGATGATATCAGTATTCCTACAGAGAGTGAGATTCAAGTTGATGGTTTATTTGATGATTTAAGTGATGAAGATCGAAAAAATAAAGAAAAAACTTCTAAAGAAAATTCCCCTTCAAAGCCTATTCCTATTTCTGAGTTTGAAGATTCAGTTAAACATGATGAAAAAGAAGAAGAGCTATCTAAAACGACTTTCAAAGAAAAGGAAGTAAAAAAAGAGGAAGAGGGACTTCACAGTACGGAAAATGAATATTTAGAATCTGTAAGACTTTCTGAAGAACAGGACGATACAGATTTTGGTCTTGGTTCCATTCCGTTAGAACAAAAAAATAAGTTTTTCTTAAAGAAAAAAAATCAACAGGATGACCAAAACATAAGGGATAATTCTAAAATTAGTGACTCAGTTACTAAAAAGGAATCTTTATTAGAAAAAGAAGAGGAATTACTAAGTAGTCCTCTACCAATTTCTCTTGAAGAAAAAAAAGAAATTGCATCATCCTTTGTAATTGAAGAGGAAGAAGAGAATTCTAATACATCTGATCAAGAAAAAGATGAAATTGGAAATCAAGAACAAAAAGAAGTAATTACTCCATCTCTTGAAAGTGTATATGAGGATGAAAGTAAAAAAAATCGTAGGTTGATTATTACGGTTGCAGGTATTATTTTATTATTATTAGGAGCTTTTTTTAGTTGGAAGTATTTTCTTAAAAATTCATTTTTAGGAAATCCTGTAAAAAATAAAGTTTTACAAACAGATTCTCAAAATCAATTAAAAATTCTTAAAAATACAATTAAGAAAATAAAAAATAACCACTACTCTGATGAGTTATATGTAATTGAGGGAGTTATAAAAAATTCTTTTTCTAATGAAGCAGGAGTCAGTTGGATACGAGTTCAAGCAAACTTGTTTCGTAGGCGAAACCAAAAAATTGCAAAATACTCTGCATATGCTGGAAATATATTGACGAAAGAGCAATTAAAGACACTAACAAAAAAAGAAATTTCTCAGATGCTCAATTTTAATAATGGGCAAGATAGATCAAATGTAAATTTAAAACAGAATCAAAATATTAAATTTCAAATTGTATTTTTTCAGAAAATTGAAAGAATTAATCGCCATGAAGTAAAGATAGAGAATTTTTATATCAATAAAAATTAATCAAAAAAAAAGGCTAAGAAAAATTATTCTTAGCCTTTTTTACTTTAGGGCAATGCTAGCTCTTAAAGCAGGGCTAACGCATATGGATTTTTATATTTTAGAAAACTCTTTTAAACCAATAAATTAACAAAATTCCAGTTTTTAGTAAAAAAAGATCAAACACCCGTTTTTATTGGATTTGTAAAATTAACAATTTCCATATGCGTTAGCCCTGGCTCTTAAAGAGCTTCAACTGCATTTGAAATATCATTTGCACCCATACCCATATCATTCTCATCAACAGTTCCACCCGTTGGAACTGAAGTAAATGATTGTTCAAGGTCAGTACGAACTGTGGATCGTCGTCGAGTAAATCCAGCAAATGCTTTATCATTAAATCCTTTTGATAAATTCGCAAGGACTTCATT
>JBNMNM010000226.1:0-5247 GCA_051275585.1 bacterium
ATAGGAAAAAGAAAATTATGTTAAATTTTTCATTTCAAAATCCAACAAAGATTATTTTTGGAAAAGGCGAAATCAGTAAGGTTTCTAGTGAAATTGGAAAGGATCAAAAGATTCTACTAATTTATGGTGGTGGAAGTATTAAAAAGAATGGTGTTTATGATCAAGTTGTAGAGTCTCTTAAAGGATTTAATTTTGTTGAATTTTCAGGTGTTGAGGCAAACCCTAGTTTTGAGACCTTGAGCAAAGCGGTTGATTTAGTAAAAGAAGAAAATATTGATTATCTTGTCGCTGTTGGTGGTGGCTCTGTAATTGATGGAGCAAAATTTGTTGCTGCTGCGGCTTTATTTGAAGGTGATACATGGGATATTCTTGCGAAGTATGCTCCTGTAAAAAAAGCTCTTCCGATTGGGGCTATTTTGACTCTTCCTGCAACAGGAACTGAAAGTAATGGAAACTCTGTTGTAACTAGAAGATCAACAAAAGAAAAATTATCTTTCTCAAGTCCTCTTGTGCTTCCTCAGTTTGCTGTTCTTGATCCAACGGTTACTTACACTCTTCCTGAACGACAAACAAGCAATGGAATTGTAGATGCCTTTGTTCATACTATTGAGCAGTATCTTACTTATCCTGTGAATTCTCCTGTGCAAGATCGTTTTGCAGAGGGTTTGTTACTGACCTTGATTGAGGAAGGTGAAAAAGTTCTAAAAAATCCAGAAGATTATAATACACGAGCAAATATTATGTGGGCGGCAACAATGGCTCTGAATGGACTGATTGGAAGAGGAGTGGTTCAAGATTGGGCAACTCACATGATTGGACATGAGCTAACGGCACTACATGGAATTGATCATGCTCGAACATTGGCAATTGTTTTACCAAGTTTGTTACGAGTTCAAAAAGAAACAAAGAAAGAGAAGTTGCTTCAATATGCAGAAAGAGTATGGAATATTTCGGAAGGTTCTGAAGATGAAAAAATAGAGCTGGCAATTGATAAAACTCAAAGCTTTTTTGAATCCGTTAAGGTTCCAACTAAACTAAAAAATTATGATGTTGCTCAAGAAGATATCAAGGTAATTATTGAGCAACTTACAAATCATAAAATGGTAAAACTAGGAGAACACCAAGATATTACTCCTGATGTTGCAAAACGAATTCTGGAAATGAGTTTATAATTTTTTAGATTGGTCTATACCACAGGCTTTTTCTATGAAGTGGTGCTGTTTTTGGAAGTAATGGATTTTTAATTCTAAAAATTCTTCTATTTTTTAGGTTGGCTCTTTGGATTGATTTTTTGTGATATTTCCAAAAAATTTGATCATAAGAACCATCTTTAATCATAATCTCTAATCCTCTTCGAATTCGATCCGCCAATTTTTTATTTTTCTTTGCTAAGAAAAAATATTTTGGCCAAGGATAATAAAGTAGAATTGTGGATTCTACCCATAAATCAGGTAATTTTTTTTTTCGTGCATAATACTCTGGATAAGCTTCATTCACTCCCCTAGAAAAATAATCAAATCGTTTCCGAATGAGCATTTTAAATAAGCCTTCATAATTTGCAGCAGCCATATATCCAAATTTATTTTTCTTAAATACCTGAAGATCAGCCCACGTACTTCCTTGTCCAACGATAAGTTGTTTTAGCTCTTTAATATTTCGAATACGAGCAAATTTTTCTTGGTCTTGTTTCCGAATCAAGAAAATTCGATAGCCTAAAATACCTTTACGAATGGGAATTCGAATCGGTATGAATTCTTTCTCTAACCTCTTTTTAGGGGATGCTATAATGACTGTAATTCTTCCAGATCTAAGTGATTTAAAGGCTCTTTTATGATTCATCACATATTTTGATAAACGAAAAACAAAAGCACCATCTGAAGGAACCGTTTTTTTTAAGGCTGTTTGCAGAAGTTCAATTGTATCATTATATCGGGTATCTTGTATCGATTTTGGTCTAGGATAAATAACAGAATCTTTAGCAAATACTTGAGATGTAAAGAGGTAAATAAAAGAAATTGTTACTCCTAAAATAAAATAAAAAGTTGGATAATTTTTAGTATTTTGCATGTTTTTTCTGAAAAAGGTCTTTTATTATTTAGAATAAAATAATTTGTAGAATCAACCAGACAGATGGTATAATCTGTTACAAAAATGATTTCATTTTATTGTTAGTAAATCTAGTTTTTTATGATAATGTTGGTGATATTTTATTTTGAAAGATTAAAAAAATGATAAAATTAAGTAATACCCCAATTGAACAAATTAAATTCAAAGGTCACTCTTTGTTTTTAAAAAGAGATGATTTACTTCATCCATTTTTTTCAGGAAATAAAGCGAGAAAATTATATTTTTTTCTTATCAACCAGTTTCCAAAGCTTGAAAAAGTGACCAGTTATGGTTCTTCTCAGTCTAACCTTTTATATTCACTCTCAGCTTTAAGTCGTTTACAAAATTGGAAATGTGATTTCTATGTAGATCGCATTCCATCGTGGTTAAAAGAACAACCAAGAGGAAATTACAAAGCAGCCTTAGAAAATAAGGTAAATATTATTTCCCTACAGAATATTAAAACAAAACTGAGTGTAGAGGAATATGTTCAACAAAAATTTCTTACGAAAAATGATGATGAATTGTTGATTCCAGAAGGCGGAAGGTGTCAAGAAGCTGAGTTTGGAGTCAAACAATTAGCGAAAGAAATTTTAGAGTGGCAACAAGCAAAAAAGGTTCAAAATTTAAAAATTTATCTACCATCAGGAACAGGAACAACAGCTTTATTTCTACAAAAAAATCTACCTTTTGAAATCTTCACTTGTGCTTGTGTGGGTGGAAATGAGTATTTAAAAAAACAGTTTTTTGAGTTATCTAAAAATCAACAAGATCATCCCATTATCTTAGACTTAAAACGGAAATATCATTTTGGAAAATTATATGATGATTTTTATCTGATTTGGAATGAATTACAAAAAGAGACAGGTATTGAATTTGAGCTTCTGTATGATCCTTTAGGTTGGCTAGTTTTACTTGAGCATATTTCACAACTTGAGAAGGAAAATGGAACTATTTTATATATTCATCAGGGTGGATTAAAAGGAAATGAAACAATGATTCCTAGGTATAAAAGAAAATATTATGAATGTTGATGTAATTCACTTTTTTAATAGGATTGGATGGTAATGGAAATTAAATCTCTAAAAGGAGATGTAACCTTCCTACAAATTGCCTATGATTTTTGATGTGTTGTAAGGGGAGTTTGTTGAGGTGAGGCAGAGTGATTACTCTGCCTCAATTTTTGTTTAGGCTAATTTATCCGTTGCAACATGATATTGCGGATCTTCCGTAATATCGGCAACAACCATAGTTCCAGCTTTATTTAATATAATTTGACACTCTTTACTAAGGTGTCGAATTTGAAGTTGTTTACCAGCAGTCTTATATTTTTCAGCTAAAGTGTTAATTGCTTTAAGGCTAGAATGGTCATAAACACGACATCGGTTAAAATCGATAATTACTTTTTCTGGATCTTTTTCTGCATCAAAAATTTCTAAAAAATGTTGTACAGAACCAAAAAATAAAGGTCCTCGTAAAGCATAAGTTTTTGAGCCATCTTCGTTGATTACTGAATCAGATAAAATATTACTTGCACTATTCCAAGCAAATACAAGAGCTGAAACTACAACTCCGCTTGCTACTGCAATTGCAAGGTCAGTAAATACAGTAATTGAAGAAACAAGAACTACAACAAAAGCATCACTTTTTGGAATTTTGCTTAGAATTCGAAAACTTGACCACTCAAATGTTCCTAATACAACCATAAACATCACACCAACAAGTGCTGCTACAGGAATCATTTTAAGTAGAGATGATCCAAAAAGAATAAATCCTAATAGAGTTAAGGCTGCCGTAATTCCAGATAATCGACCACGACCACCAGAGTTTACATTAATCATACTCTGTCCAATCATTGCACAACCACCCATTCCACCAAAGAAACCCGTTACAACGTTGGCAACTCCTTGACCAACACACTCACGATTTCCTTGTCCTCGTGTATTTGTAACTTCATCAACTAGTGTAAGAGTCATTAAGGACTCAATCAAACCAATAGAAGCAAGGATTAGAGCATAAGGAAGAATGATTTTCATGTTTTCCAAATCAAAAGGAACATTTGGAATGTGAAACTTAGGAAGTCCACCAGCAATATTTGTTGCTAAATCACCAACTGTTGTTGTTCCAAGATTGAAAACATTAGTAATTAGAGTGATTACTGCAATTGCAACTAAAGGAGCAGGAATTGCTTTTGTAAGTTTTGGTAAGAATTGGATAATTAGCATTGTTGCAAAAACAAGTGCTAACATAATCAAAAGAGTAGAGCCTGTTATCCAAGCTCCTTTGATTTTAAACTGCCCTAGTTGAGCAAGAAAAATCACAATGGCTAAACCATTTACAAATCCTAGCATTACGGAGTGTGGAATAAGACGAACAAACTTTCCTAGTCGCAGAACACCAGCTATAATTTGTATTATTCCCATTAATACAACTGTTGCAAACAGATATTCAACTCCATGTTGTGCAACTAAACTTACCATTACAACCGCAAGTGCTCCAGTTGCTCCAGAGATCATTCCAGGTCTTCCACCAATAATAGAAGTGATAAATCCAACAATAAAAGCGGCATAAAGACCTACAAGTGGTTCAACACCTGCCACAAATGCAAATGCAATTGCTTCAGGAACAAGAGCAAATGCAACCGTTAGACCTGATAAAAGATCATCTTTAATTGTGTTGTTTGGGTTTGCAATCAAACTGAACATATAAAATTTTCTCCTTAAACAGATTGTTATGATGAATGAGTGGGAAAACCCCCTAGTTTACTGGGGATGAAAGCGAATACTAGGACGTAATACCTTTCACAACAAGTTAATTTAAAAATGAATAAACATAATTTATTTATTGGATTATTTTATAAAATTTTTTAGAATAAAATATAAATTAATCAGTAAAAACAATACTTTGTATGTGAAACTACCATGATTCGTACCTTCAAGTTCAAACTCTATAAGAGTAAGAAAAATAAGCAATTGCATGATCTGGTTGGGATCTCTTCAGGGATCTACAACCACCGAATTGCCCTGCATCGAAGGTACTATCGTATGTATGGAAAGACTCTTCACAAGTTTAAACTTAGTACTCATATCACCAAACTTAAGAAATTAGAAAAGTATTCTCACTGGAAACTAGTTCCATCCC
>JBNMNM010000227.1:0-5223 GCA_051275585.1 bacterium
GACCTAGTGAATCGAGATATGGTGAAGGAATTTCTTCCAGAAGTAGCTGTAGTAGAGATGCCAGTCAATTTTTCATTATATGTAGATACACTAATTAAACTAAACTATTTTGATACATTAAGCCTTACTAAAGAAGATATAAAAAAGGGGTCAATGTATGTCGAAGAAAAACAACGCAGAGAGTTAGCACAAAGTACTGATTTAATCGGGTACTTGAAAATGCTAAATATTAAGTTGGTTATTGAAACTGAAAATAAAAAAAATACTTCCCGTATTGCTCAGTTAACTCAAAAAACAAATCAATTTAACATGACAACTCGGCGTTACACTGCTGAGGAAATTGAATCCTTTTTTGAAAATCAAAATTTCCAAGTTATTTCTGTCTCCTTGAGTGATAAATTTGGTGATAGTGGTTTAACTGGAGTCGTTATTATTGATAAAACAGCTTCAGAAAGTTGGCGAATTGATACATTCCTTTTAAGTTGCAGAATTTTAGGAAGAAAAGCAGAAGATGTGCTTCTTGCCTATATTATAGAAAGTGCAAGGAAAGAAGGCTCAGATAGTATTTATGGTGAGTTTATTGCTTCAAAAAAAAATATTCCTGCAAAAGAGTTTTATGGTAATTGTGGATTTACAGAAATCCATAAAGTAGAAGCTCTAGAAACTTGGAAGTTTGATTTATCAAGTAGTTTTGATTTTCCAGATTTCATTAACTATGAAGTTTTATAAGGATACCTGTAATGTCAAAAAATAATGAAAAATTGATGGATCTTATCTCAAGAGTATTAAGTGTAGAGATAAAAACAATCACTGATGAAATGTCACCACAAAATACAGATTCTTGGGATTCCTTTAATGGGCTTTTAATGGCATCAGAATTAGAAGAAGTATTTAGTGTAAATTTTTCGATAGATGAAGTGTATGCAATCACATGTGTGAAAGACATAAAAAAGGCATTAGTTCATCATAATGTGAGCTTTGAGTGATGGAAACTGCTTTAAAAACTGATTATGAAGATGTCAAAGTAGGGCAAATATATTCTTTTACTCATACAATATCAGAAGTTCATGTAAAAGCATTTGCAGAGTTGAGTGGTGATTTTAATCCATTACATGTTGATAAGGACTTTGGTGCTCAGAGTAAGTTTGGAAAGAATGTTGTTCATGGTATGTTGACTTCAAGTCTTTTTTCTAGGTTGATGGGAATGTATTGTCCAGGTGAAAAATGTCTCTACTTAAGTCAAACAATGCAATTTAAAATGCCACTATTTTATGAAGAAACTGTAGAAGTTCGAGGAACTATTTTAAAGAAAGTAGATGCTTTTAAAATCGTTAAGATTTTGACAGAGATATATCGAGGCAATGACCTGTTGATTACAGGCGAAGCAAATGCACAATTCATAAGTTAATTGTTAGATAGTAGGAATATGAGTAAGAAACTGGCACTAGTACTGGGTGGAAATGGAGGAATTGGAAGCTCGGCTACAAGAAGACTAATTGAAGACGGCATGCATGTGTGTGCAATTTATAATAATAATAGAGATCAAATAGATAAGCTCAAAGATGAGTTTAGTGATAGTGATATAACTGATTACCAATGTAATTTGTTAGATAGTGAGAAGCTAAGTAAAACAATTTGCGAGATTAAGAATAACTTTGGTAATATCGATGTTGTTGTTTTTACATTAACATCCTCACTAAAAAATGGCAGGTTATTAGAGCTTGAATGGAAAGATTACCAAGAACATTTTGAATTACAATTAAAAACGATGTTTTATGTAACAAAAGTACTGAAGGATCAAATATGTGCAAAACATAAAACAAAGTTTATTGTTGTTTTAACTGAATACTGTATTGGGGTACCACCTAAGGGATTATCATATTATGTGACTTCAAAATATGCTGCTATGGGTATGGCTAAATCAATGGCAGTGGAGTTAGCTCAGTATGGTTGTAATGTAAATATGATTTCACCAGGTATGGTAGAAACACCTCTTTTAGATAGTTTACCCTCAAAACTGATTGAAATAACTGCTCACCAAAATCCTTTGAAAAGGAATGCCGTTCCTGAAGATATATCAAATGCAATCTCATATCTTGCTTCAGACCAATCGGACTATCTTAATGGCACTAACATTGTTATTAATGGTGGTGGAAAAATAATTTAAATAAGCAAATTGAAATGAGAATTAGCATCATTAATAAATTCAAAAGAGTATATGAACTGTTTGTAAAGAGTGGATTTGATGGAGTACGAAAACAAATAGTTGCTTATGTGCATCATCATATCAAAGAACAATGGCGTTTTATCTATTTAGAATTGGATTTGAGAAATACTCCTTACTCTCTACCAGATATGGACGACTCAATGTTGGTACGACGTGCCAAACCTAAGGATATAGAAAAGATCAAAATTGATTTATATCCATATATGGAAGAAAAGCAAGAGTATGATAAACGTTACATGGAGTGTCTTGGAAAAGGTGATGCGGAGTGTTTTATTGCGGAAAAAGAGGGTAGATTTGTTAGTTATTTTATGGTTTTTAAGGATGCAACACAATCCCCTCTAATCGAAACTCCTTTTGATAAAAAAATGATAACAGGAAATGATGCATACTTAGGCAATGCTTTCACTGTTCCTGATGTAAGAGGAATGTGGATTATGCCTCATATATTGTTGTCTATTATAGATTATTTACAAAAAGAATCTTCTGCTATTCGGATTCTTTTGCTTGTGCATGAAGATACACCTGGTGCGGTAGGCTTCTTCAGGCGATTAGGTTTTAGCGTCATTGAAAATGCTGTTTTTGAAGGATATTATTCAAAAATAACTAAATTTTTTAATAAAAAAACTAAAACTTAATGAAACCAAAAGTAACAGTACTAACTTGTGTATACAACGGCCTTCCTTATTTGAAAGAAGCTATTGAAAGTACATTGAACCAAACCTATTCTAACTTTGAATATCTTATTATTGATGATTGTAGTCCTGATAAAGAAGTAGTGCAATTTATCAAATCTTATGATGATCCTCGTATTCGTTTTGTGCAAAATGATGTGAACCTAGGAGTTTCTGAGACAATGAATAAGGCATTTGCTATGATTGAAACGCCTTATGTTGTTCGTATTGACCAAGATGATGTGAACCTACCTACTCGTGTTGAAGAGCAGATTGCCTACTTGGAAAGTCACCCTAATGTTGATATTGTTTGTTCTTGGGAACATACAATTAATTCACAAGGTAAAATTTTAGGTGATTGGAAGCGTAAGTTAGATAATTATGGGGAGTTTCTAGGTTATATATTGATTGGGATATGTCCTATATGGCACCCTTCAATTGCATTTCGGACTCAGTCTATGATAGAGGTGGGTGGATTTAATCATGACTATGTTCGTGCAGAAGATTTTGAGGTAACGGCTCGGCTTGCATTGAAGCGGTATAGTGCGGCAGTTATTCAGAAATTTCATCTTCTACAACGAGAACATGATAATCGACAATCAATAGAGTTTGCTGATAAGCAAGTTGAAGTTACTCAGCGTATTCATAATAAAGCAATTGAAGCATTTCTTCCTCACCCTGAGGCTAAAATACTGGCTTCTTTTTTGCGTTTAGAAAATGATCCAATTGGTGGAAAAAAAAATAAGGCATCTATTAAAAAAATAGATGTTTTGTTAAAAGAAATGTTTTTTCAAATCAAGGAAAAACAAAAACTTTCTGATGATGAATTACAATCACTAAAAAAAATTATTTTTAATCGAGTTGGAGTAGGAATTAAGCATACACCTTTTTTATCTAGGCTACCTTCTTTTTTATTTTTACCCTCCTATTATCTATTGTCTCCACAGCAAATTCAAAGTATTCGGAAATATGCAGCAACCTTTTATCAAAAGGTTGTAAGACAACGTTATTTTTTTAAGTAAAATTTAGTTTTGATTTGAGGTATATCGAATGACAAATCAGCCCATTATTCTTGGAGGCGGGTTATCCGGTCTAAGTGCTTGTTATCATGGTAATGGCATTATTTATGAAAAACGAAATGAGATAGGCGGTCAGGCAAGATCGCATATAGAAAATGGTTTTACTTTTGATGAAGGTATCCATGTAATGCACACCAATAATCAGTATATACTTGATTTAATGGAAACCCTTGAAGTCGGAATGGACGTACGTGAAAGAGATGCTTGGATTGTATCTCATGATGCTATGACACGCTACCCATTTCAGGCAAATACCTACGGATTACCTGTTGACATTGTAAAAGATTGTGTTCTTGGATTTGTTGAGAATAGTTTTGACAACCGAGAAAAGATCCAAAACTATGAAGATTGGGTGTACTTCATGTTTGGAAAAGGTATTGCAGAACATTTTATGATTCCTTATTGTAAAAAGTTTTGGGGAGTTGATGCAAAAGATTTAACAACAGAGTGGGTAAATGTTCGTCATCCAAGACCTTCAACAGAAGAGGTTGTAATAGGTGCATTGATGGATCAGTCCAAAGGATTTGGAGTGAATGCTGTTTATCGATACCCTAAAAAGTATGGTTTTGGAAATATTGCAAAATGTTTAGCTGAAAAGTGTAGTGATCGCATTATTACAGGAATGGAGGCTACCAAAATTGATGTAGAAAAAAGAGAGATTCAGTTTAATAATAAAAAAAGTATTTCATACGAAAAAATACTAAGTACGTTACCATTGCCTGAACTAATTAAAATTATTCCTAATGCACCAAGTAATGTTCGTGATGCAGCATTAAAACTACGAACAAATTCTATGTTTGTTGTGAACATTGGAGTAAATAGATATAAAATAACAGAAAAAAATTGGATTTATTATCTTGAAAAAAAGTACCCATTTGTTCGAGTTAGTTTTCCATCTAATCAGTCTGACCATGTGACACCAGATGGTATGAGTTCCATTTCTGTGGAGATATCTTATGGTAATGATAACCCATTACCAATAATTAAATCAGAAATTGCAAATGATGTGGTTAAGCAACTCATTACTCTTGATATTTTAAAAGAAGAAGATGAAATTGTTTATTTAAAAACAATCGATGTTAAATATGGGTATGTAATATTTGATGAAAATAGAAAACCTGCAATTAAATTGATTCATGATTATATTAAAAAGCACAATATTATTCCTAGTGGGCGTTATGGCCTTTGGAAATATTTATGGAGTGATGAAGCAATATTGAGTGGGAAAAAAGTTGCAGAAGAAATG
>JBNMNM010000228.1:0-5154 GCA_051275585.1 bacterium
TATGAATTTGATACTACTGAAGAGAATCTGCAATCTCGGATTCGTGGAACTCTTTTGATGGGACTATCAAATAAATATGGTTCATTGCTTCTTACTACAGGGAATAAGTCAGAACTTGCTGTTGGATATTGCACCATTTATGGTGATATGAATGGTGGTCTTGCTGTAATTTCAGATGTACCAAAAACGATGGTTTTTAAACTTTGTCGATGGGTTAATAAAGAGTTTAATGATGTGATTCCTTGGGAAATCATTGATAAGCCACCATCCGCAGAGCTTAGAGAAGATCAAAAGGATCAAGATAGTTTACCAGAATATGATATTTTGGATGAAATTCTTGAACGTTCTGTAGAAAAACATCAATCTTTTGATGAATTGTTGGAGGCAGGTCTTCCAGAAAAAGATATTCGTCGAGTACTGCATTTACTTAAAATTGCAGAGTTCAAACGAAACCAAGCAGCTCCTGGACTCAAAGTAACAGATCGAGCCTTTGGTACAGGATGGCGAGCACCAATTGCTTGTAGACTTCCTCATTATCAACGATAAAACGAAGGTGGGATTTTCCACCTTTTTTTTGTGAGAAAATTATGAAAAAGCTCATTACTTCCTTAATTGTGTCTTCTTTTCTTCTAACAAATTTTTCCTCTTCCGCTTTATTCGCAAAAGTCACATCAAAAGAATATAAAGTTCTGCTAAATCCTACTTTGTTCAAAGGAAAGAAACCAAAATCAGATGTTAAGCGGTTCTGGAAAGATCTAAAAAAACAGATTAAAAAAGTAGGAAAAAGAAAGACTGTAGGAAAACTCAAATTCAAACGAAATCGAACCATTCGATTTTATGATGTTCCTCAAAAATGTACTTTAAAAAATCGAAATTATATTCTTCGAGAGAGGGTATATAAAGGAAAGCGAGAGTTATCTTTTAAAACAAGAGTTTCAAAAAAACCTGCAAAAAATAGAAAAAAATGGGAGAAAGATATTACTTTGAATTCAAAAAAGTATTCTTATACTCAAAAAAAGAAGATTTCAAAATCAAAGAAAATTCAGAAATTTAATGATATTGCAGGATTGTATTCAGAAATCAGAAAAGGAAAATTTGATCTGCAAACAAAACTAAAAGTTGTTAATGATTTAGTAATTCGTGAAAAAACGTATGCAGGTGCAAAGATAAAATTAAAAAAGAAAAAGGCAAAACTCACACTGACTTTGTGGTACTCAAAAACGAAAAATCAACCTGTGATTGCTGAGATTTCGTTTAAGTATAAAAGTAAGAAAGGAAAATTTTTGAAGAAAACTGATAAACAAGCAAAACGAGTACTTCGCTCAATTCATAAAATGAAAAAATGGATTGCTACTAAATCTCAAACAAAAACAGCATTTGTTTATTCAACAGGTAGTTTTTGTCAGTAGAGTAACAACACCTTGGTTGTATTTAGTTTTTTAATTGAAGAACACTTGAATTGATTTGGAAAAAAGAGATTACCTCTGTGAGATCAGTTGCTACTTGTGAAAGAGCTGTAGCATTGGTTTCAACAGATAAAATTCCAGTGTTGACCTCTTGGATTACATTATAAATTTCTTGAACACTTTGACTTACATCTGCAACCCTAGTTGCTGCATTATTTGAAGATGTTGCAATTTCTTTAACCTGTTTTGATCCATCTAATACATTTTTTGCAGAACTATTTGCCGCTCTTGATGACTCTGCAACAGATCGAGTAATTTCTTGTAATCCCTTGCTTGCTTCTTCTAAAGTAGTTGCAACTTCTTTACTTGCAAAAGCAACAGATTCAACACTACCTGAAATATCACTTGCAATGATACTTTGTTGGTTAACTGTTTTGCTAATTGTATTATTAATTTCAGCAACATCACTAATGGCAGAACTAACTTTTAGAGTCTGATCTAATACACCTTGAGTTTGTTCCTGAATTAGAAGAACTTGTTGAGCAATTTCATTATTTGCTTCCGCAGTTTCTTGGGCTAATCCTTTTACTTCTGAAGCTACAACGGCAAATCCTTTTCCAGCATTTCCAGCACTAGCCGCTTCAATGGTAGCATTGAGTGCAAGCATATTAGTTTGACTTGCAATGTTCTCGATTAATTTTACAATTTTATCAACTTGAGTTGCTCTTGCACCTAATTCCTTCACTTGTTCAAGAGTAGTTTTAGATGTTTGATTTGCAGATAGAGAGCTATCCATTGCATTTTTTGTTTGTTGATTAATATCTTTTAAATCAGTCGATATTTGATCAACAGAGCTTGAAACCTTTCCAATGTCATTTGTAATGTGATTAATATTTTGATTAATATCTGCAACACTGATTGAAGCTTCTTCCGCTGCTGCCGCAACAGTATTAATATTATTACTAACCTCTTCTACTGATAATGTTGCAGAAGAAACACTAACTGAAGTCTGTTCTGCTGATTCAGCAACAGAAGCCACATTGATTGAAAGTTCTTCAGATGTACTCATAATGGTTGTAACTTTGTCTTTCATATGCTCTGAATTACCTAAAATCTGTTTTGATAATGCAGCTAAATCGTTTGATGAACCAGAGAGTGTATCAGAGTTTTTAGTAATGGTTTCAACTACACTACGAAGTTTTAAAATAAAGGAATTAATCGCAACTCCAAGTCTTCCTATTTCATCTTTATGCTTAATTGGTAGTTGTCGATCTAACTTTCCTTTACTTAAATGCTCCATAAACTCAATGATTTCGTAGATGGGACTGAAAATCCATTGAGAGTAAGCAAATGCAACAAGACAAATAACAGCAAAAATTATAATAGAAGATACAATTGTTGTCATTCTAAGAAAAGTTTGCTTTGATTTTGTTATTTTTACATAATCATCAACTAATTTTTGACTAGCAGTACGTAACAAGTTTGATTGTTTTAGTAGTTGTAATTCTGCATGGTGAAACTTGGATGTTCCAATAGAACTTGTAAAAATATCTTGTACTGTATTTTGGAAAGATTGGAATATTTTTGAAACATGAGTTGCATCTTCTCGAAAGCTCTGGTTTTTGATTTTAGGAATTGAGTGGAAAGAGGTCATTTGTAAATTTGTTGGGTACTTTCCACCAGATCTTAATGCATTTAATGTTTCGTCAAAAACCTTTCGTGCTTGTTGGTATTCTTTTAGAATTATGGATAATTCCTGATTAAACTTACGATTCCCTTTTTTTTCTTGTTCTTTGGAAAGAGCATAGCCAAAAACAGCTTTACTCATTGCCTGTGTCAGCATTCTTTGTCTTCCAGCAGCATTAATAATATTTGCATCATCATTGAGTAATGATAAGTTCCATAAAATTATAGTACTACTGATTAAACTAATAAAAAGGATAATTGCTAGTAGTGAGTATGCTTTAAATTTGATTGATAATGATTTCATAAAATAGGGTGTTTAACATGTTCAAAAAGGATTCTCCATCCAGAGTCGAAGGCTTGGGTGGAGATGAATTTTTGTCCTTATCCTGCTACACAGGTTTTGAGGAAAGAAACTGAACCATGATTGTTGTGGATCAGGATCATTTTGCTCAACGAAATCTGCTTGTAAGTTTTCTCAGGCATCGTAATATATTTCCCTTCTAAATCTAAAACATAAGCTCCACTTGTTCCTGTGAATCCTGAGATATATCCAATTTTTCCAAATACTCTTACAGTATCCAATTTCTGGAACCCCTTGATTCGAAAAGTATTTTTCTTGTTCCTTTTCTGAGTTTGGTTCTTCTCTTTCCTACCCTTTCTAGCCGTTGCTTCATGGAGTGATCTTTTCCGAAATTCTAAATTCTTTGTTAGAATAAAGTAAGGATCTGGAATCGTATTTCTATTTGCAATGATAACTGCATCATTCACATGGCTTTTTTCCACTTCTGCTTTCTTTCGAAAATGGGCAGTAATGTAACCAAAGGTCAGCTCAAGTGGAGCCATTTTTTTGAGTTTTGCCTGTAAATATTTTTTACCCTGCTGAACATGAGCCGCAGAGGTATAAAAAGTATTTTTCTGCTTGGGCAGTTTCAAACCTTTGTTATGATGATCCCAATGACAACTCTTACACAGAGTCATTAGGTTACTCAACTTATCCGTTCCACCTTTTGATACAAGTTTGATATGATGTACTTCTAATTCTTCTTTGGCCTTACAAATTCTACATTGATGACCATCACGAGTCTTGGCTGCACTCTTAAAATTCTTCTCATAAAGCAAAGCTCCCTCTTGATACTGCTTCCCAAAAATCAAAGGATTTTCCATTGCCTGTATATCGAAGTAAGCATCCTCAAGGCGAATCAAGCTCGGTTTGGGTAAAGGCATTTTTACTATTGCCCTAACAATCGCATCTTTCTTAGATTTGATTGAAGGTGATAACCATCCATTAGGTCTTGTTCGATTCAAAAATCTTGGTTTTCTGTATCGAGTTTTTCGATTTCTTCGACCTCGCCTATAGGTTCGACGGCTATCCATCTTGCCTTTGATGTCCGTCCTGAGAATCACTTCTTCTTGCAATAAAACTTGATCCTTAGAAATAGCAGAGAGACCAACAAAAATTCCGCCATCATCACAACCAATTGTAATTGGCTGAGTCTTTTCATCAGAAAGATACTGAAGTTGAATGGTGTAAGGAGTCCTATTCACAACTTTTGCCTTTCCTTTTTTTAGTAAAAATCGTGCTTTCGCTGGATTTGTGGGCATCAAATACCCACCAGCTAAACTTTGTACGTAAACTTTCATTTTGAACCTTACGGTTACATCACACCGAAGTATGAGTTAGTATCGCATCGCTAATGTTATTAGTGCTTGTTATGACATGTTCACTGTTCCTACCCTTCAGAACGGGTTAAAACACATCGATAGAGCGAGGAGCTTGCGAGTACACTCCAAGGTATCATGACACAAATAACGTAGGATCTTCTAAAAAAAGATCCTGAAGCTAGTCAACTGGGCTTTTACAAGCCCCTACTAGACCGCAAGGTTAGTGGCGGGTCGTTGACGTGAGTATCAACAATCTATAGGTAGTCTAAATTAGACTTCAAGTAATACAATTAAGGCAAGGAAATCAACAGAAACCTATTTAGGCGACTCTTTTTTTTGTTGATTATTTAGAGAATTTTTTTGAATTAAATTCATTTTTAAACCATTCTAAATGCACTTG
>JBNMNM010000229.1:0-5141 GCA_051275585.1 bacterium
TCGCTATTTCAATCTTGACTATGATGCAAAATCAAAATTTGAACAAAAAACCTTTACAAGGTTAACCTTACGCCATCTTGTTCGAAATTTGATTGTTTTTACTCGAAGTCAGAATGATCCTGAACATCTTAGTCAGTGCTTATTTTATAAAAGTGAAATTAATAATGAAGATGATCGAAATAGAAATAATAAATCCTTAGACATTTTATCAAGTCGACTACAAAAGCAAATTATCAACCATCATGCAGCAACATCACACTCTCTTTCTGAAATCTATTCCATTTTTAATATCAAAAAACATCTTTATGGAAGAAGTGTAAAATTAGGACAACATGAATTAACTTATAGTGAAGTTCAAATTATTAGAAACGCATATCTTCCTTGGTTTGGCTTAAATCTTAGTCAAGAAGGCTCTGAAAAGCAGGAAATTCTATTATTTCAGTCTGGTGAAAAGGCATTACCGCCAGAGCAACTTCGACAATCAATTCATTTTGTATCTAAAGCTTATGGTGTATTAATTTCGAAGCAATTAGAACATGGGATGAATCAAATCATTGCTATCGGATTAAGGAAACTTTTCAATCAACATAAAAAAAATGCATTTTGGATTTTATATGAACAAGTGATTATAAAACAGCACCTTCCTATTTCTAGAAATCAATTTGCAACATGGTTAAAACAAAAAAATTATTTATCAAAATTAAAAGAAATTGGTTGGTTTTATAATGACTTAGAAAAACTTCATGATCACCAGTTATCAGAAAAAATATTGCTTGGTGAAGGTGGAAGCCTATTTTCTCCAAAATATGGAGCAGATGAATTTAAAGAAGAATTTTTAAAATTAAGACAGGAGTTTGAGAAAAGCCTTACACAATTGCAACAGCAGTCAAAAGCTAACTCTCATCCTCATAATGCTGCTCGAATTTTTGCGACACTACAAAAACAAGGACTATACGATTTTCGTGCTCAAAAATTTAAAACTATTATTTCAAAAACATTTTTATATCAGACTTTAAGAAAAGTAGTTGCTATTTCTTGTTACTCAATTTTTGAAGATATTCAAAAACTGATTAAAAATGAAAAGCTTATTTTTAAAGTTCCTATCTCACTTGAATCATATTTATTGATTGGAAACTTATTTAATATCCCAATCCCTAAAAGTAAAAAATCATTTCAAGTACGTTTGATTGCAATGCCTGTTGCAACACCTGAAGAATTAGGTGGTATCTCAGGAAAGTTTACAACAAAGCTTCTAGATGAAATAGAGCGTGCAGAAAACACAGAAAAAAAAGGACTGATACAAGCAAAAAGTATTTTAGATGAATCTCGTTCTCATCATCAATATTGGAAATTTCTATTTTTTGTGTTTCTTGATCGTTTAATGACCAAAACAATTATTCAAGATATTAACCATCTACCTTTGCTTCCTCAACATTTGAAACATGAAATGCTTGACCATCAAAAGTGGATTGTTGGAAATGTTAAAGATATCAGTCTAAATAAAGTTTGCGAAGATCGAAAAGAAATTAACAATGCACTTATAAGTAGTGCTGACCCTTTTCCTCAAGAACAGCTTATTCGTTTAACATTTGGACAAACAGTTCAGATGGTTCAGATGATTCATTCTGTTCAGTTACAAGTTTTAGCAAAGCAGGACGCAATTAAGAACCTCATTAAATTTGTAAAACATTATCCTCAAGAGCAAGATCCTGAGACATGGAATCGATTCTCACAGTTAATTATGTTTTACAAAAAGGTTTTCTTTCATCCTCTACATAAACTTGGAGAAGCTCATATTAAAAAGCTACAAAAAGCAGCAGATGAACTTAATAGTCTTATTATGGGAAGGGATAGTAGAAAGGTTATTTTTAAATTCTTAAAGATTTGGCAACAACACTATACAAAAGAGCAATTTTACTTTTTTCGAGCTTTTTTGCCCCAAACTGGCGTAACAAAAGATAACTTTGTAGTAGAACTACGAGTAGCTCAACAATATCTAAGTAAATTAAAAAAAGTGCGTTCAATCATCTTTTTTCCTGAATATGTAAAAACATATCAAATAGACCAGATTGAAAAAATTACGCCTCTTTTACAAAAATTAGGTCCAGAGATATCTTTATTTATTGAAACTACTTCAATTAGTAAGTCTCAAATTGAGTACCTCTGTCGTTTTTATCCACCAAATAGCTTGTTCCGTTTAAAGCGAATGACTCCAGTTCGAAAAACGATTAAAGAATAATTAAGAATTTTCTTGATTTTGTTGCTACTTTTTCTTTGGGAGCTGTTGGTTGAAAGTATTAGTAGAGCGTGTAACAAGGTCATGACTCACTAAATTAATATTATTTAATAAATACTCATATTTTGCTGATAATTGAGCTTCTTTTCTTAAATCTAAAAAGGCTTGATTTAGTTCTTCATCAATTTTTTGATAGATTGGATTTAATTTAGGTTGAAGATCAGCACCAGTATAAAAATCAAGCTTTTCCCAAACATAAATAAAGGTTCCTGTTGTTGCTGTTAAATCTGTTAAAAGTAAGGAACCAAAAATAATTGATGATAAAATAACTTTAGAAACTTGAACTCCAAATATTCCTTGATTTGAAAAAATAGTTTTTTCAAACTCACTCGGAAATGCCTGTTCAAATCCTTTTTGTACCATAACAGCAATTAGGAAGGAACTAAATGCAATCCCAAAAACCCACCATAACTTCTGACTATAACTTTTCCTTGCAGCTTCTGGTAAATCTTCTCGACGAATTTTTAAATATAATGAGGGTAAAATTAACATTGCTCCTGCAATCCTTGCCGTCATTTCATCTTTAAAAATTGATGTACTGGCTAAGAATGATCCAAGTGATAATACAGATATTGTTGTAGCTAGAAATGCCGCAACTAATGCTAATTTACAAAAAAAGATTAAATGTTTTGGCCATTGTTTCCCATCAGAACCTGTTGCAATGGGTAAAATGACACCTCTCTGCTTTTCTAATGCATCTACTTTCGATTCAATTGATCTTAACTTCTGTTCAGTAACATCTTTTAGAAGCTGAAATATAGATTGTTGCCTTTTTGCTAATTGTTGATGATGGAGAACAATTTGTTTCTTCGCTTGCTCTTCAGTAAGTTCTTCTTCTTTAACTTGAATTAAAGAATCTTCTATAAAGTTTTGATCAATATCAATTTTTTCTGACTCAAGTTGATTACTTGCTGTTATCCTTTCGGGATCAAAAAATAAGCTCTCTTTTTGTCCATGAATTAACTTCAAATTTTCTTTATTCATAAGTTTTTTCTGAATATTCTATTATTTATCAGAATAATGTAGATTATTATCTTTATTGTAGAATTTTATATACAAAAAGACATAACTGTATAAGCTAAGTCATTATTTTATCCGTCGTGAGAATGACGAAAAACGAATTATTTGCCAACCAGTATTTGGTAACTTTGAAAATAAAATTGATATGAAGTCTATATTTACAATTCGACGAAAAGTTTTATTGCTTGGTTTCTCAATCATTCTAGTTGCAGTTATCATATCTAGAATTTTTGATTTTTATTTCATATCTAGTAATTCAAAAAAACAAATTCAAGCATTTGAAAAACAAATTTTCAAACAATATCAACAAGATTTAGAAAATGTAACAAATGTTGCTTTCTCATCCTTAAAGGCAACATTTAAAAAATCAAAAAGTCCTAAATACCTTCGTCAACAAGTTGAAAGTAATTTACGAAGTAATTTAAATATAGCCTTTCAAATCATAAGAAATAGTTATGAAAAGGCTAATCAAGCCGAAGACCGTGAAGTTGCACTTGCAAAAGCAAAAAAAGAAGTTCAAGCAAAAATTCAAAAATTACGGTTTGGAAAATTAGGAACAGATTATATTTGGATTCATTCTTATGATCCTAAAAGTTTAAGTAATCCTAAAATGATTATGCATCCTTTAACCCCTCAGCTTAAAGGAAAGGAATTAAATGACTACAAGTATTCAAAAGGGATAAAAAAAGATCAAATTGTTTATGCTAAAGGAATGTCAGGAGAAGCCCCCCTATTTGCTCTCATGAATAAAACAGTAAAGGAGAGAGGAGAAGGAGTTGTTCAATATGACTGGCCTAAACCGACAAAACAAGGACTAACAAAGTATCAACCTAAAATCAGTTATGTAAAACTATTTAAAGAATGGGGATGGGTTATTGGTACTGGTGCTTATATCAGTAATCTTGAAAAGAAAATGCAAGATGAAGCTGCAAACCTAATTTCCCAGTTTCGTTATGGAAAAGAAAAAAAAGACTATTTTTGGATTCACAAATATAACCCTTCAGATCTTCAATCAGCAGAAATGATTGTTCATCCTGCATTACAAGGAAAAACCATTAAAAATATACGTTTTCCTAGTGGTGAAAAAAAAGGAAAATTAGTAATTGGTGATGATTTAAAAGGAAATAAAGCTCCAATGGTAGAGACAATGAATATTGTTATTCAAAAAAAAGGAGAAGGATTTTTTCAATATTATTGGCCTAAGTACGGAGCTAGTCATTATGAAGTCAAAATTAGTTATGTAAAATTATTTAAAGAATGGGGATGGGTTATTGGTACTGGTATTTATCTTGATGAAATTAAAAAGAAGATAAAAGAAAAAAAATTAGAACTTCAAAAAAAAGCACAAGATATGATTTGGGCTTCATTTGGAATTGCAATCCTAACTTTATTAATCGCATTTTTACCTACTTATTGGGTAAGCAGTTGGATTACTCAACCAATTACAGATGCAACAAAAGCATTAAAGGATATTGCATCAGGCGAGGGCGATTTAACTCATCGAATTGAAACAAAAGCAAACGATGAAACGGCTGAAATGGCTCATTGGTTTAATTCATTTGTAGAAAAATTATCATTACTCATGACTCAAGTTAGGAATGAGACAGAATTAATGCAAAACTCATCAAATGGAATTTCAGATGTATCCTTAAGCATTTCTGACAATACAAATAGTTTAACTGTAAGTTTTGAAGAAAGCTCTGCATCATTAGAACAGTCTTCAGCAACATTAGCTCAAATATCAGAAACAACAACTGAGATTGCAAAACAAATTCGAGATATTACAGATAAAACACAAAAAGCAGAAACAACAGCTAGAGAAAAT
>JBNMNM010000230.1:0-5131 GCA_051275585.1 bacterium
ATTTTCAGGATGAAGCCCATTTGTTTCAATTGCTACATAGTAAGAAAGACTCTGTAACTTTTGGATAAAAGAATTGAGATTATATAAGGATGGTTCACCACCTGTAATAACTACATGCTTAGAAGGAAAATTGGCAATTTCAGCAATAACTTCTTCCTCTGACATTTCGTTATTAACCGTCTTATGGAGAGGTTCATCACAAAAACTACAATCCAAGTTGCAATCAAAAACCCTAATAAAAATAGTTGGTTTTCCAACGTGGGTTCCTTCACCTTGAATTGAATAAAATATCTCACTTATTTTCATCGAATACCCTGAAAATCGGTCACCTTTGTTTAGGCTGGATGGGAAAGAAGCCAACAATGAAATACTTTTTCTATAGTAACTAGATTAGTATTTTTACTGACGACTTACCATTACTCTTTAAGCGGAGAGTTGATTTTTTTAGTGAGCATTTATGTGTTTTATAAACAATCTTGCAAGAGTAAAGATTACTGTAAGGATTTCTTTATCTTGTGAATAACAAAGTTATTTATGTCCATTCTTGTTTAATTGCATCGCTCACAATTACTTTATCTAGGTCGAAAGTAATATCATCATCTCCAGAAAATTCTGCGTAACCTGTAGCTGTTTCATGAACGATGATCTTATGTATTGGCAAGCCCATTTTTTTTCCAGTGAAATAAATATGACGTGCCATTTGCTCTGCTGTAGTATTATAAGGCAAAATAATATAGCGAGGGTTAAGTTCTGGGGCAAGTGCTACAAGCTCTTTATCTTCTTCCCAAACCACTAAAGTGTGATCAAAACCATCAAGCAGATTATTGTATTTTTCTTTTAATCGTTTAAAGTCCATTAACATTTGAGCATCATCTTGAGATTTCCCTTCTAAAAAAACCTCAAATAGATATGAATGTCCATGTAAACCTTGGCAACGAGTAGTATATGACCCAACAACACGATGGGCCATTTCAGCCTTAAATAATTTTCGAATGATCATAATAAATATTTGAGTAAAATAATAAGTGGGGGCATTGATTGATAGGCCATTTTAATTGAGGAGTAAAATTATCATGGAATTTAAACCCTCAATGTATCTTGTTTTACAATAAATAGCGTGACTAGCGATATTGTAATAAACTGTATCGAAGAATCGTTAAATTACTGACTCCAAGTTCCTTTAAACTATGTTTTGATGCAGTACGAATTTCTTTTTTTCGATGCTTTAGTTTTGGGAATAAAACTTTTTTATATTTTGCTTCTTTCAACTTGCCTATAGATAAAATAGCTTGCACAGAAACATTAAGATTTTTATCTCGAGTTGCTCTAATAAGACGGCTTAGTCCTTCATTTAGGTGAAGCGTACCAATCACTTTTGCTGCTGCAACTCGAACGATATAATTCTCATCACTTAAAGCTTGGATAATAATATCTGCTGCTTCTTTGATTGCTAAGTTACCAACAGCTAAAATAGCTTTACTTCGAACTTTAGGATCTTGATCTTCCATTGCACATATCAGTTCTTTTGTTGCGTCTTTTGCTTTCATTTTCCCCAAAACTTCTGCTGAGTGACTTCTAACAATAGAATCAGAGTCATTTAGGGTTTCCTTTAAATGAGGAATACAATATTGGTCGGCTGTAAAAATTAATGCTTTTGATACATACCTTCGAACTTCAACATCTTCATCAAAAAGAGCATTGCAAAGAGATGCATTTGTTTCACTTGCTTTTAAAAGACTTAGTGCCTTTGCAGCTTCTCTGCGAGATGTAACATCTTTATCTGATAGAGCCTGACAAAGAGTTGGACCAGCTTCTCGAACCTTCATCTCACCTAATTTTGTAGCGGCAAGATATGCGATATCAGTATAGTTATCTTTTAAACTTGTTTTAAGGTGGTTCACAATATGTGGGTCACTATACTGGCATAATGCATAAGTTGCATACCAACGAACCCAACGGTCAGGATCTAAAACTTTTGCTCCAATTGGCTTGATTGCTTCAGGATGATTTTTCTGGCTAAGTAATTGGATAGCTTTAAGACGAATTGTTGGATTTGAATCTGATAATAATTTGACTAAATTTTGGCTAATATCAAATGATAGGTAACTTTGGAGGCGATATAAACTTTCCCAACGAACACTTGTTTGAGTATCTGTGAGAGCTTTTTTTAATCCAAGTACTGCTTTAGGAAGCTTTGTTTTTGCTAAAGATAAAGTAGCTAGTCGACGAACCTCTGTATCACCCTCTTTCATTGCATCATTTAGAGGCTGAATAACTCCTTCAAGACCATTAAAACCAAGACCTGCAACGGCTTCTCGACGCAATTGTAAATCACCACTATTAAGATCTTTTAATTTTAAACCAATTAATTCAGAAGCAATGGTAGGATCAAGAGTATCTTGTTCACTCAAAATCCATAATGCAGATGCAGCCGCAGCTCTAACATCCTTTCGAATGTCACGAACCATCGAAATTAAGTTTGGTGTAGCTTCCTCATAACCCAATTTCCCTACAGCATGAGCTGCTTCAATTTTTACTCGAGGATTTCGATCTTTTAATGCTTTTAAAATAATTTGAAGAGTTTCGAAGTCACCTAAGTGTCCAAGAGCTTTGATTGCTGAAACTCTGACCATTGCACTTCGATCTTGAGTAGCTTTTTCTAATAATTTGATTGATTCAGGATATGCAAGTTTTTCAAGTGTATAAACAGTAGATAAACGAACATATTCAGAAGAATCGTTCAGTAAAGCTCGTAAGAGCTGAGTATATTCTTGGCTAGGAAATGCAGAAAGAGCAAGAATAGAGGTTGCTCGTACTTCAGGACTAGAATCTCGAAGACCTTCAGTAATAATATCTAAAGCAGAATCATGACCTATTTTTCCGAGGGCTTCAATAGAGGCTGCTCGAACTGATTTATCGTGATCCCATGAAAGCTGAATTAAAGGCTTAATTGCGATAAGGTCAGGCATATGTCCTATTGCCTTTGCTGCAAGCATTCGAATTGTAGGATAAGAATCCTCAAGAGCTTCAATAAAAATAGGAAAAGCAGATTTTGAATTTAAGATTGATAAGGAAATAATTGCTTCCCATCGAACAATATAAGCTGAATCATTATACATTTCCATTAAAGGCTGAACTGCACGACGATCCTCTAAAAGCCCAAATGCATTTGCAACAGAAACTTGAACTTCAACAGAAGGGTGATTTTTAAAATTATGAATTGTAGTAAATTTCTTTTTATTTCCAGTATTTCCTAATGCTCTTATTACTGAAGAAAGAACAATAGGGTCATTGTTTGATAGGTATGGTGTTGCTTCTTTAAGAGTAAGTTGATGTTTTTTCTTTATTAGGAGTGTACGAACTTTTCTTCGTATTGCTTCCCTTTCAATAATGGATTGAGCTACATTTTCTTGAAATACACTCACAATCCCCTCCTATTTGAATATTTCTATGAATTATACGTTACAACTATTGAGCAGTAATTTTATTTTTTATCAATAGTCTGCAAAGATTTTACCTTTTTAGATCTAAAAAGTTATAAATAAAGCATAAAGTTCATTTTAAAGGTAGTATTTCTTTTTACATCATCTCCTGATATCACATCTTCTATGTGGAATGATATATGGAATGGAGTATCAATGACTTTCTGTTCTAGAAGATGCAAGTTACCAAACCCAAAGAAAAATTCATATCCAACCTGAGAATAGTTATCAGCTAATTTAGTTTCTCCAAGTGTTCCTTCTCCTTGTCTTTGAAAAATAAGGTTCAACCCAAAATTGGAAGTTTTACCAGTATTTTCAATTCCAAGTTTTGCTTGAAAAAAAGCAGCATGTGCTAATGTAACAGAGTCTCCACTTGAGTCCGTCACTGTCGCACCTAACGGACGATTATAAAAAAGTTCAAAGTTTGAATTAATCCGTGAATAACGTGAATAATTTCTCCATCGAAATGCAACTAATGCACTAGATTCCCCTTGTCCTAAATGTAACTTTCCTGTGTCATCATAAAATGTTTTACCTGTATTTGCTTTGACTCCAAAAGCCCATTGGAAAGAGCTTTCATCAGAGTAACTTAATTTTTGTGTAAGCCATAATTCAACATCACCAAGTCCTGACTGTTTATCAGAAGCATAAGTTGACTCAAAGGATGTTTTTAATGTTGCAGTACTAGAACCTAGATTATTATCTGTTAACTCTGATTGTCGTTCTTTCCAAAGGTATGGAATATAAAATCCAAAACTCCAATTTGTACTTAAACCATATTCAATAAGAATATCATATTGAGTTGTAATTTCTTTGATACTTCCTGTGAAATCATTAGCCAAAAGTCCAAAGTCTTCTAAATATTTTTCAATTAATGGTCGTTCATGGCGAGAAACAGAAAAATCATTAGGTGAAAAACTAGAATTATTATTAGAAACGGCTGTACTTGCAATGTTATATTGAAATCCGTGAGTTGTACGAATTACATCTTTTGGTAGAAAATCCGTCCGCATTTGAGCAATACAAGTCGAAATACTTCCAAAAAGAACTAAAAAGAAAAAAACAAATCGTAGCATTTGAAAAGTAAGAAAAATTAAAATTAGATTAGTGGTTCAATCCACTGTTGTTGAATGAAATGTTGTAAAACAACCTCAATTGGAAAACCTACAACATTATTATATGATCCTTCAATTGATTGAACCATAAAAGTTCCAAGTGACTGGATAGAGTAACTTCCTGCTTTATCAAGAGGTTCTCCAGTGTTGACATAACTTTCAATTAGGTTTGCAGGAACTTGGTAGAATTGAACTTTTGTATCAAAATGTTGCTGAATCTTAAGTTCACTAGACTGATCAATTAAAGAGATACCAGAAACAACCGTATGTTGTTGTCCATTTAATCTTTTTAACATTTGAATTGCATCTTGTTTATCAACAGGTTTTCCTAAAACTTGATCTTGATGAACAACAACAGTATCAGCAGAAATAATAATTTCATTACTTGAACACTGTGCTTGAACAGCTTCTCCTTTTTCTTTTGCCATTCGAATTACAAAATCAGTAGGAGATTCATTTTCATTTATTATTTCATCAATATCTGCACTTAAAATTCGAAAATCAAATCCATAACGCTCTAAGTAGTCTTTTCTT
>JBNMNM010000231.1:0-5113 GCA_051275585.1 bacterium
AAAATATTGAAATTTAGTTATATATACTAAATATTAATTATTTTTATAACTTATTATAAGTTGACTCTATACTGAAAGTGTTTAATTTCTTCAATTATTCTCCCATTTCTTCAATTATTCTCCCATTTTTTCAAAAAGAGTTTATTTAAGTCTGACTTAGTATGTACGAAATCTGAAATAGGCATATACAAAAAATATTTTTTCACGTAGTAGTTTTTATTTTTTAGAAAACTAAATACTTAGGAGACGTGTTTTGAGCAAAACAAAATCGGTTAATTGGAAAAGGTTGAATCGAAAAGTACACTATTGGGGTGCATTGCTTATTGCAATTCCTATCATTATTGTTCTTGTGAGTGGGATATTATTACAGGTTAAAAAGCAATTTCCTTGGGTGCAACCTAAAACGATGCGTGGAACAACAAAAATTCCAACACTTTCGTTTAAGGAAATTCTCGCTGTGGCAAATACTGTTCCAAAAGCAAAAATTAAAAAATGGAAGGATGTTAATCGGTTAGACGTTAGACCCAAAAAAGGAGTCATTAAAATTCGAGCTAAAAATAGTTGGGAAATTCAAATTGATCATCAAACAGGAAAAATTTTACAGGTAGAATATAGACGTTCTGATTTAATAGAGGAAATTCATGATGGATCTTTTTTCCATAAACATGCTAAACTATGGTTATTTTTACCTTCAGCTATTATTTTAACTATTCTTTGGGGAACAGGAATATATTTATTTCTTTTACCTTTTATTGCAAAAAGAAATAGAAGAAAAAAAGAAGAGGCACGTGTAGAGGCCAGCTCCACAAAATTAGATGCTGTTGCTTAGAAACCTCGACTTTGGATATTTAGGCCGTTTTAAGCTTATTTGATCTTTTTAAATCGGGTTGATTTTCCGTAATTATCTGATTTTATTAACTTTTATTTTCAATAGAGATTGATGAAATTAATCTTTAAGGAGCTTATTATTTCAGATCGTTACGGTAAAATGTCCAAAGTCCAGTAATTAAGGGAAAGAATTTATTAAGTAAGGAATTTTTTAAATCCACAAATATCATCAGTCATAACTCCATCAACTCCAAGTTTTTGAGCTAATTTCCAGTCTTCAATCGTATTTAATGTGTATGGAAAAATAAAGATTCCATTTTGTTGAAGCTGTTGAAAAGACATTTTGTGTAACTCTTTCTTAGAAGGATGATAAGAATAAATTTTATACTTCAGACAAAGCTCTAAAATTTTGGAACAACTCAGTCCTTTTTCAAGAAGACCTAGTTTTGGTATTTCAGGTAGTTTTTGAATTCGTTCAAGAAATTGATCTTCAAAAGAAGAAACGATGATTTGCTCAAATAAGCCATATTGAATGGCTAAATCAACAACTTGTTTTTCAATTCGATCCTCTTTAAATTCATCCAGTTTTGAAAATACTTCTTTTTTTATCTCAATATTAATTTTCGTATTTTTCCAATCCAGAGAAAATATTTCTGCAAGAGTTGAAATTCTTTCATTGGCAAATAAAGTTGCTTTCCATGATCCTACATCTAACTTTTTAAGTTCCTCTAATGTGTATTCATGAATGTAACCTTTTCCATTACTTGTTCTTTCTAAAGTACAGTCATGAAAAACTACAACTTGACGATCTTTTGTAAGGTGTACATCTAGCTCAACGATATCAATATCTAGATTGAGCGTTTCTTGAAATGAACGTAATGTGTTTTCAGGATAAACTGAAGGATAACCACGATGACCAATCACAAACATATTTTTACCAATCTAAATAATCATCATTTGTTTTTTTCGTTGAAGAAATTGCTTTTGTTGGAGTTGAATTATTTAGCAATTTCGGAGTTGTAGGTATGGAATGATGTATTTCTGTATTTGCTTTTTCTAAAATTGGAGTTTTGTTTGTGCTAATAAATTTGTTTGTAGGTAACTCTTCTTTTTGTGTTGTGCCTAAATTTGTGGTTGCTGCTCCAAATACAAGTTCTTCAACAACATGCATCATTTCTTTTGATGCCTTTGCTAAGTCACCAGCACAAAAGGTATTTTCTTCAACAGAGTTTGAGACTTCATTCATACTATCTTGGATAGTACTTGATGTTGCTGACTGTTCCTCTGTTGATGCTGATATCTGTTCTATCATTTCGGCAGTTTGACCTACTTGAGCTACAATGTTTTCTAGCATTTCTCCGACTTCACCTGATAATGCTGATCCTTCTTGAATTCTCTTTCGTGTTTCACTGGCTAAGACACTAATATTTTGAGCTGCTTTTGCACTGCGTTCTGCTAGTTTACGAACTTCATCAGCAACAACAGCAAAACCTCTGCCTTCTTCTCCTGCTCGTGCTGCTTCAATTGCCGCATTTAAAGCAAGCATATTAGTTTGCTCTGCAATATCAGCACTAACATTTGCAGTATTTGTAATTTGATCAGAAGAATCTTTGATTAGAACCATTGCATCAATTGAAGCCATTGTTGCATCTTGTCCAGCCTTTGCTTTTTCTTCTGATTCATGAGCTACTAAAGCAACTCTACTTGCATTTGTTGCAACATCTTGAATTGTTGCAATCATTTCTTCAATTGAAGCTGTAACCTCTTGTATTGATTCATTTTCAGTAGAGGCACTTTTTGATAATTGACCTGAAGAATAAAATACACTTTGAGTAATAGTACGAACTTTATAAAGAACAATTTTAATTGATCGAATAATCCAAAAAGCTAAGCCAACAGCAAATAGAAGCCCAACCAAACCAGTAATAAGGATTTCTGCTCTCATTTTAAACAAAGTATCTTGAATCGCATTTGCTGAAACATGAATAGACGGAAAACCTTGTTGCTCAATTTTATGAATAATTGACTGAATTTTTTTGAATTGTGTTTCTAAAATTTGGTTTTTTTGGTGGATTTGCTGATCAAGTTGAACCACTTGTAAAAATAGTACTTGATATGAATTCAAGATGCGTATTAAACGCCTGCCCTCATTGTTATCCCATTGGATTCTTTGAATGGATAACTTCATTGTACGAACATTATTTTTTAAAGAATCAACATAGGATGCTTTTTTACGAAGTAAATAGTCTTTTTCTCTTCGGCGAATTTCAAGAAGTTTCGTAATAAGTTCTTGTCGTTTTTGACTTGTAACTTTTTGTTTTAAAAGTTTTGTGATTAATGGAAAAACATTTCCTGCTCGATTTGGTTTTCTAATTAATCGGTTTCCTCTACGAACACCATAACGGATATAAGTATTGGCCATTGTTTTACTACGAATATAATAGCTTTTAAACTCCTTTTGGATACTTTTAAGTGTATTGTGAGTTTTTGAATCTTTTGATAATTTTTTTAATAAAGAAATGTCTTTGTTAAATTGATCAACTTTTGAATCAGCAATTTGAAATAAGCTACGAAATCCACCTTTTCCTTGAGTTGCACTAATAATTAGAAAAATGTGTTCAAGTTCAGCTAATGTTTTTTGTAAATTGTTTGTTGTAGATAAAAATTGAAATGCATTTTGTTCTTGATGACGACGAATATTAACAACTAGTAATTTGGCTTTTTTACGAAATTTTCCAATAATACCTTGATTTTCTTTTCCTTTTATTTTTACTGTTTTTGTAATAGATTGAAAAGTTTGCAGGTAAACTCTTACAGCTTGTTCTAACTGTTGAATCTTGGATTTATCTTTTTCACTTTGAAGCATTTGATCTAAAGTTTTTGTTGCTTTATAAATATCAGAGGCTTGTGAGTTAATATATTGATGAATAGAAGAGTCATTTGTTCTAAAAAACTTTTCCTTTGCAAGCTCAATATTGTTTGTTGCCATGGAAATGGTATATTGCTGATTTTCAACCAGTTTATTCTTAGAAACAAGGGATCTTAAATCTGCTAAAGCAAACATGCTAACTATTTGCTCTAGAAGTAACATCAAAATAATGATTCCAAAAGAAATACCAACTTTTTTTCCGATTGAAAATTTCACAAAATACTCCTGAAAATAATAGCTTTAAAAAAATTAAAAAAAATTTATATTGTATGTGGGGGAATTATGTATTTTTTTGACGATATTGTTTTGCTTTATCTCTAAATCTTTTAAAAAACCATCCTTAAGGTACTGTACCCTGAACTTCAACCCTGTATGATTATATTTCCTTGCTTTTTTACTTCTATAAATCACAATTGTAACTTATGATGCACTTTGTTTTGTATGAAGTAAATACTTTCATTGATCAATAAGTCGGGCTCTGAATTATGGAAACTGTGCAGTTAGTGACTTTCGAGGTAGGAAAAGAACTGTTTGGGATTGAAGTTTTAAAAATCCAAGAAGTTATTAAGTATGATCAAGTCACTCCAACTCCTGGATCTGTAGAGCTTATTGAAGGTGTGATAGACCTTCGTGGTGATATTATTCCAATTATCGACCTCCATAAACGATTTGATTTAGAAATTCCTAAAGATTTTTCAAAAACAAAAATTCTGATTGTAGAAATACAAGAATATATTTTTGGTTTTATTGTGGGAAAAGTAAATGAGGTTTGTAACTTTAATTTACAGGACTTTAATCCACCACCACCAGGAACAACTCAATTAGGTAGTGAGTATACTATTGGTGTTGGTCGCAAGAATGAAAGACTATTTATTTTTCTTGATGTGGATCGAGTTGTAGATATTTTAGAACTTACTCAAGAAGAACCACCACCAATGCCTGGCAAAGGTGGATCAATTCCACAAATTACAGCACAAGAACCACCGATTATTGATATAGCAAAAAATATAGCGGTTGAAGCACTAAAAGAGTTTATTAAAATTCCACAAGAGTCTACAAAAGTTTTACATGAGGCTACAACAGTTCTAGAAGAACCTACTGAAGTTTCAAAGGAACCTACTAAAGTTTCAAAGGAACCTACTAAAGTTTCAAAGGAACCAGTTATAGAAAGCCAAAAACATGAAACTATAGACGAATCTCCAGAAATTATTGTTGATTCAGTAGAAGAAAAAGAATCAATTGATGTGACCTTTCATCAAGAAAGTCAGGAAGAACTTGTTTCAGAAAATATAAAGGAAGCACAGGAGCAAGATGATCAAAAGAATTCTGGTAAGTCAGAAATCATAGAACAATTGG
>JBNMNM010000232.1:0-5097 GCA_051275585.1 bacterium
CTTCTATTTTTGTTGATTGTGGTTGCCCTGCCAATTCGCATTGTTGCAGAGGGACAACCTCTTTTTTTATCTGTCCGTTGGTGGTTTTTAGAAGTAATTTTTGAACAACTTGAAGAAGGGAGTAAAGTTCAGATTAAAGTCTTCTATAAAACCTTCATTTTGGGAAAAAAAGAAAAGAAAACAAAGATAAAGAAAAAAAAAGAGTCGACTAAGAAAAAAACAGCACCTAAAAAAGAAAGGCGAAAGATTGAACCTAAAGAGTGGCTCGATATTTTAAAAAGCTCTGAAGTTATGGCAGTTCTTAAAAAAATCATCCTTGTTGGTTTAAGAAGTGTGAAGAGTTTTAAAATATTCAAGCTTTATCTTGAAATTGGTTTAGATGACCCATATCAACAAGGTCTTTTATGTGGGTATTTATATAATCTTCCTTATAATAAACAGTTTCAAGTAACAGGAAATTTTCAAGAAATTAATGCATTTCACCTTGAAATTTACTTCTCTTTACTAAAATTCTTTTGGGGGATTTTTTTATTCGTTGTTCTTTTTCCTTACCGAAAAGCACTTAAAGTGTACCAACGAGTTAAATAAATCAGGGATTTAATTTAAGATCGGCACAGGAATATTATGAATAAAATACAAGAGAATGAAGGGTTCCAAATAGTTCAAGAATGTGGTCCTTTTGTGGGTTTATACTTTGATTGGGAAAAGCTAGGAGCAATTAATAGTCATACTCACCACTACCTTGTTGAAGTGGTTCCAGAATCTGAAAGCCTTCCAAAAGAATATCTACGACCAAACTCTGAAGGACCTTTACACCTTCGGCTAAAAGAAAATATTCATTACGATATTAATTTATTTAAAATTCCACACTTTGCTTATGAAGTTGAATCTGATTTATCAGAAGCTCCTCATATTGATCTAATTTCTGAGCATGAAGGACTTCATAAATTAGTTTGGAGAAATATTGATTGGCATCGAATTTTTTCTGAAGAAAAATCGTTTTTCTTAAAAATTCTTGTTGATGGTGAGTTTGTTTCACGACAACATTTTAATGCATTGCCAGTCATTGAGATTCCAAATCGACCAAAACATATTGAAGTTCGTATTGAAAATAGTAGAACTCTATTTACAGTTAAAACAAATCTACAAGACTCAACACCTGTTCGAGCAACACATTACTTTATAGAACAACCTGCTCCAATTATTCATGCATCAACAATCACTCATGCAGCAACTGAGTGGAGAATTCGTTCTGAAATTACAGAGCACTATCAAATTCGAAAAACATGGGTGCAACTTTTTCAAGAAAAATTTCAAATTGAACATCCAGAAAATATTGTTGGAGTTCTAGCTTTTCAAGAAAATGGAGAACCTTCCGAGGAAATTAGACAGTGGGGATTTGCCACAAAAATTAACTATGATATTGTAAAGCAAATTCTTGTTGAAAACTTTAAAGAAAGTCCTGAGAATCTTCCTCGACAATTCCGCTTACAACTTCAAATTACAACAGCACATCGTGAATTATTTAAAGAAGTTCTTATCGAAAAAGAATATTTTTCGAAAAAAGAAGAACTCACGATTGTTAATTTTGATGAATCTGAAATTGAAGCTGCTGAAAAGAAACTACTTGAAATTAGACCACATGCTGGATGGGACAATGCATTTGTAGAGTTAGTTCTATCTTTTAGTTTTGACAATCACTCATGGCAAGAATTCCAACGTGATAATGCTCATAGCTTAAAATGGACATTTCTTCCAAAAATTCATACTCAAACTTGCCAAGTTAACTGGGTTTTATTTGATTTAGAAAATCCAGAAAAGCGTTTAACTGTATTAGAATCTGGAAATGTTCAACGTGATCGATGGCCTTCAAAAGTTATTCTAAAACCATTTAGTGCTGAAAGCTTGTTATGTTGGTGGGATTTAGATGCTGAAATTACTCGTGAAGCTATTTGGAGTAAATGGCAAATTGGATTATCAGAAGTCGGCTTTTATTTAAAAGTTCACGAAGAATATTTAGGAAATCGAATTCATCGTAGTGATTTGGATCAACATATTATTAATGTTTTTTCAGCACATCAAAATACTTACGTGAATGTGGAACCAAGTCGATGTTTTTCCGTTGAAATTGTTGCACGACACTATGATGAAGAAATTGCATTAACTCCTGTTTCACCTAATATTGTTACTCCTCGAACTGAAAACGAAGTTAGTTTAGAGCAATCTGGACATCGTCGTCTGGACAAAAAATGGTTTCATACATCTCAGCGAGAAGTGAGCCACACACACGGACATACAACAAATAATCGCTCTAAAGTGTTGTTGCATCTGCATATGCACTCCCCTAACCTCTATCGTGTTGAGCCTTTCCGAGAATCATTTATTCGGAATGTATCGTGGCCAATTAAAACGGATGATGGTCGAGAGGTGCATAATACACCAGGCGAGTGGGCTTTAAAAAATTGTATGGACTCATGGCTTCCGATCCTTCGAGTTTTAAAAACATTGGCAAAAGAAGGAGTTGATTTTCAATTAAGTTTAGATATTTCTCCTCCAGTAGCACATATGATCAACCATCCAAGGTTCAAAGATTATATGTCTCGTTACTTAATTCGATGTAAAGAGCACGCTAAAAGTCAAATTGCTCAAATGCGAGCTAGTCTTGATTCCCCTGATTATATTTGGGCTGCTCAACGTTATTTAGGTGATATTGAAGCTGTTGAGAATTTTTACAGTAATGAGCTTCAAAAAGATATGATTGGAGCTTTCCGTGAACTTGAGTTAGCAGGATTTCTTGAAATAAGTACCTGTACTGCAACTCATGGAATGTTATCCCAATTAGAAACAACACCAGACTCTATTGCAACTCAGGTAGGTTTAGCTCAAAAACTTCATACTCGAATTTTTGGTGATTCTCCAAAAGGAATTTGGCTTGCTGAAAATGCTTATTTTCCAGGTGCTGAAAAATTCCTTGAAGAAAGGGGCCTAAACTATTTCTTTACAGAAGCAGAAGCCATTTTATGGGGATCTGCAAGTCCGAAAGAAAAAGAGTATAATCCTGCTGTTGTTCCTGGTAGTGAAGTTGTTGCTTTTGGACGTAGCCAATTGGGACGATTACAAGTTTGGGATGCAAGTATTGGATATGCTGGTCATCCAGAATTCCGAGAATATCACCATCGACATTGGGGACTCCCAATCAAGAAAATTACGTCTAAAGCATCTGAGCAGAAAAATCCTTATAACCCAGATGTGGCAGAACAAGTTGCCCGAGAATTAGCACAAGATTTTTATCAAAAATTAGTTGCAAAAGGAAATGAGCTTGCTGATCAAGGTGAATTTAAATCAATTCCACTGATTACTTGTAGTTATGATGCTGAGCTTTTTGGACATCATTGGTGGGAAGGCCCATACTTTTTAATGGAATTACTTCGAGCATTCCATCAAAATGGAGATAGCACAGGGTTAACAACGCCATCACACTACTTAGCAAGTAACCCTGTATTGCCAAGTTTAACTCCAAATCCTTCTACATGGGGACATGACAGCACAAATATTCGCTGGACTGCACCAAAAGTAGCTTGGACACAGAGAGATTTAGAACGAGCTGATGGTCTTTTAAGACAATATTTAGCTGCATGTTTGCGAGGCGATTTTAATGAGTCTCAAAAAGCAATGGTTGCACAAATGGGAGCTGAATTAACTCGTGCTCAAAGTTCTGATTTAACATTTGTGATTGTTGCAGGTGATTTCGAAGAAGATATGCAACGTGAAATTATGAAGTATTTAGATTACTTCTATCGTCTACGATATCTTGTTGATAATGAAATTGAGGACACTGCATTTTTAGAATTTCGACAATATGAAAATGATATGTTTCCAGAAATCCGAGAGTTCTACGGAATCTAGTTTTTAGTTTAGAAAAGTGGTTTTTCGCCACTTTTCTGAACCTTCTTACCTCTTAATTAATCCCTGCCTGTATTCCTATCCAAAAATCTTTAAATATTTTTCTTTTACGGAAAACTTAAAACTCGCTATATGTGCACTTTTTAGGTCTGGCTTAAAAGTAACTCGATGTTTAAAAATTCAAAGTTTATGGAAACGGAAAATTCAAAAGAAGAAAAGCTTCATGTTGATTTACTGGCTCGCTTTTATAGCCATGTAGGTAATGAATATTTACGATGTCTTTCTCCATTACGACAAGGATTGAAAAGTCGTGGGTTTGCAGTCGAAAACTTAGAGTTTAAGATTACAGTTACAAAAGAGGTGAAGCGACTCATCAATCCTAAGAATCCAAATGGCCCTTCTGAAAGAGTCCATATTGAAGAAAAAACAAATCTAAATACAGATGCCAAAGCTCTTCGATCGTATGTTGAACGAGTTTTAAGAGAACCATATAATGTTTTATTGGCTCAAATTTATAAAGCACGATCTGAATCTTTTGCTCTTCCTATCGTTTTCCCAAATTTATTTCGAGTTGGTGGACAAGTTCTTGTTTCCTATTCAGATGAATTGACTCGTTTACAACTCCTTACTGTTCCTGACCTTAAATTTGAAAAAATCCCTAAAATAGTTGAGGAAAATTCTGATTTTAAAGATTTTCTAATTGGACGAGGAAAAAGAAAAAAAGGAATTCAATCAGCAATGAGAGAATTAGTAGACCTTCCTTTACTACCAGAAGATTTACGAAAAAGAATTACTTCCGTTGCAATGGGACAAGTCCATAACTTTAATGAAATTGAATTAATCAACCTTCTCTTAATTGCAGATTTACATTCTCGATATTCGGCTATTATTAAGAAATTTGAGATGGATTGGGATGGTCAGGTATACAGTGTTGAATTATTATCTGGAATGTTCTCAGAGCTGGTTAAAAATGCAGATACTGCTTACCTTAAAATGCACTTATCTGAGTATTTAGATGGGGAAGAGTATTTCATGAATAATAATACCGTCTTTCCTTATCTCTATAATCGCTATTTCAATCTTGACTATGATGCAAAATCAAAATTTGAACAAAAAACCTTTACAAGGTTAACCTTACGCCATCTTGTTCGAAATTTGATTGTTTTTACTCGAAGTCAGAATGATCCTGAACAT
>JBNMNM010000233.1:0-5097 GCA_051275585.1 bacterium
AGATATCCTCTGAAAAAGAAAATTTTCAGAGCTGGTTTGATGCCTGTTCTAGCTCTGATACTACTCTGTTACAAAGTTACATCAGCAATATGAGTTGTATCGTAAGGACTGCAATCGCTGCGGAGGGAGATAGTGTTTATGTAAAATGTCGTCGTCTTTATCTAAAAACGGCAGAATTTTTTTACGATGTGGCAACCTCTGATATTCCTTTTTAAAAAGTAAGATTGATCTACCTTTTTATATTGAGTTCCAAAAAAATAAAGAAGATCTTGAAAACACAATGTGGTTTGGTAGTTTCCCTGTGCGAACAAGTTACCCTTATTAATTGATGATCAGCTAATGACTAAAACTCAGAGAAAGAAAATCAAAACTTATAAAGTAGCAAAAGAAACAGGACTTCGAATTGCTGAAAAATGGGTGTTCTTTGGTCTCTACCCAAAACCAAGATGTAAGCCTTTAATAATTAAAGATCGTGATTTTTACAGCAAAGATCAATGTGAACTTGTTGCATCAAAAGTTTATTGGGAACGTGAAGGTCGAATGTTAAAACGGAATGCAAAAGTTGTTGGCCAAAAAGTTACCCATTATGGTGGGCGTTGTCTCCTGTTCGATGTCTATCAAAAGTCATCCACGATTGAGAAACTTTAAAGGTAAAATTTTCGGAAAAAGTCTAACACACTTATTGAGTATATTATGGGGTATGCTCAATAAGAAACATTAGTTACTGTTTTATTAAAAACAATAATTCCATTAATCTAGCTAAGATTCCTTTAGAACCTAAAAAAATCTTTACCTAACATATACTAGATTTTTTATTATTAACTTTTTAATCTAAGTTAGGAAAAATTATATGAGAGAATGTATATATTGTCGCAAAAATAAAGAAGATAATAAGTTTAGCTTAGAGCATATAGTTCCAAAATTTTTGGGAGGTGCTTACGTTCCAGATAACTTAAAAACTAGAGATGTTTGCACAGAGTGTAATAATACTCTAGGAACTTTTGTAGATGCCTCAGTTGCAAAAACTAGTTTAGTATTAAAACTATTAACTACATCTAACTATATCCTTTTTAATCCCAATAAAAATACTAGTTTGCCTTTGATATATCAAGGACATGTAGACTTTCATCCACCTGAAATTCGAAAAAATGAAACTTGTGAAGTTTGGTTAGGGCCTTTAGGAGAACTAGTTTTCAATATAAGACCAGAAGAGGATAGAACGTATTGGTACTCTGGAGGAAATCCAATAAAAATAAAAAATGTCGAAACTCGGGCATACTTTATGTTTAGAGAGCGTTCAAATAAAAATCAATTGCTGTCTTTGCTCTCTTTTGGAGATGCGTTTAAAGGAAAGAAAAAAGTTAAAAAGATTATGTGTACAGTAGTAGAAGGAGACGATCTTAAAAAATATGGTTTTTCTGATCCAGATATTTTAGATATAAAGCGGATTAAATATTTTAACAAAAATTTTTCTAACAAACCAATTCTGAAAAGTAATTTTCCAATGAATATGGATTTTGACCATCGTTTTTTAGCTAAAATAGGAATAGGATTTGCGTATGTTTATTTTGGTAAAAAAATACTTGATACGGAGTATATGTCTGAACTTTTAAAAGCCTTGTATCCCAAAGAGGGAAATGCAGAACCTAAAATTTTTAGAAGTGGAGCCATGGATGATGGAGATGATCTTTTTAAATTGGCTTGTGGTTTAGAATATGCGGTCACAATTTCTATTCTTCCAGGAAAAGAAGGAATTCTCATTAACTTGAATATAAATACGGAACTTAACAGTACAATAATATGTGCTAGTTATGATGATCTAAACCAACAAGATCTTGATGCGATAGGTATTGGTATTTGTATTGTTCTTGTAAAGCCTCTAAAATTATGTGTTACATTGACGATTCCTGAACTAGTTGCACATAAGTCTGGAAATAAAATTCATCCAAAGCTTGGTGAAATTAGTAATCAGATAGACCAGTATAAAGACTATTTCAAGAATTTATAGTTTAATTAAACAGTTCAAAAAATTTATGCAACGCACCAGAATAAAATAATGATTTATTGTTGTTTGTGATGGTATTTGAAGGAACCAAACATTGAGAACTACATTAATTTTACTTTTTTTAATCATTTCATCTTCTGTATTTGCTAATCCATTTTCTGCTAAAAATAGTGGAAATATGAAGACTTCTTCTTTTTATAAAGCAAAGAAGTTGATGAAAAAAGTGTACTCAGGTCACAGAGTTACATTATATTGTGGTTGCAAATATAGTGGTAAAAAAATCAACCATAACTCTTGTAATTATACTACTCGAAAAAATGTAAAAAGATCTCGAAGGCTTGAGTGGGAACATGTTGTACCTGCTCATGCATTTGGTCACTCCTTCAGAGAATGGAGAATTGGCCATCCTAGTTGTGTTACCAGAAGTGGACGAAAATATAAGGGAAGACGTTGTGCAAAGAAAAATCGTCTTTTTAAGATGATGGAATCAGATCTATATAACTTATATCCATCTGTTGGTGAAGTTAATGGAGACCGTTCTAATTACTCTATGTCTATGATCTCAGGTGAAGCACGTCGTTATGGTAAATGTGATGTTGAAATTAAGAATAGGAAAATAGAACCTCGTCCAAAAATTCGAGGCGATATTGCACGAACTTATCTTTATATGCACTCTGTATATCCAAGAAGAGGAATTATTTCTAAAAAAAATAGAAAGCTTTTTAAGTTATGGAATAAGCAAGACCCTGTTGATGCTTGGGAATGCAAAAGAGCAAAAAGGATTGAGAAGATCCAGAAAAATGAAAACCGTTTTGTAAAAGTAAATTGCCAACTGTCTGGACTGTGGTAGTAAATACTTGACTTTTTTAAAGATTAGATTCAAGATTTTTTTGTTGCTTTAACGGGCAACCACCAAATCATTTTAACGGCCTAAGAAACCGTGGTGTTAAAAAATGAATGAAAATGGTCATATAAACAGGATAGTTAGTAACGGGTCTTGCCGACTAATGAGGGTGCGTTAACACCCACTCCTGTTTATATGACTTTTTTTTTGGTCAAAATTATGATCCTCACGCCTGAAGAAACAAGTGCTCTTCTTTCCCCTTCTATTTTAGAACTCCAATTTATTGGTGGTGAATATCGAATTGATTCACGTTTAATTGCGGAACAATTAGGTGTTGAGCACAGAGCTACCTTTCAACAAATCAAGAAATATAAAAATGAATTTGAACAACTTTCACTGCTAACATTTAAAATGGAGGCAGTGAAACATGATGGTGCTAGAGGAACTAAGCGTGAAAAATACGCTCTTCTCAATGAACCACAATCAACCTTCTGTTTATCTCTTTCTCGAAACACTGAAAAAGTTGTTAAATTAAAACTTCAACTCACCCAAGCATTCCACTTTTACAAAAGTAAGGTTCCTCATGTTGCAAACCCTGAAACAGAAGAGAAAGCTCAACAGCTTTCATTAATTAGCAAAGCTTTTTCTGATGCAACTCGAATTGTAAAAAATGCAGGACTTGCTGGAAATTTAGGAATTCTGAAGGCAAACGAGTTGACCACCAACACCATTGGAGTAGATATCTTTGAAATGCTCCAAATGCCAAGACCACAACTTCCTTTAGAAACTGCAAAATCTCCTGAACTGGCAAAACTCTTTTTTGATGCTTTGGATCTCCTGATGGAGGATGGAACGATTGCAGATCACGGCAATGAAGTTGATAAAGCTTTCATTCACATGCCTTCTGCTCTTCCTGAAATTGAAAAGCACACAGGAATTCATTTTGAGAAAAATGTTCTGTACCATCAGTTAAAAGAACATCCTCGTTATATTATCTTGAAAAAAACAAAACAAAGTTGTGTTCTAGGAAAACCTATTCGGGCATGGGCTTTTGTTGCTCCTTTAAAAAAAAAAGAGTTGAGTTGATAGATAACTCTAAATTAAAGGAAAGAATCAAGGATCTAGAGCAAGAACAGGCTTTGATTCAAAGTCGGATTGAAAAACAAAAGTTTCAAGTTCTATTTGATGATCAAACTACGCTTTTGGTTCATGATGGTAATGGAGGATGCTTTAAAGTGCCTAAAGTAGAAAGTCACAATTTGAAACACTAATAACTACTTAATATCAAGTACTGTAAGAATAGATAAAACTTTTTCAATATTTCCTTCTAAAGAATTTAATCGTTGATCAATTTTTTTGATATCCTTCTGAAAACTGGAAGGATATCTTTTTTTTGCTGCAATTGCCTTTTCTAATCCATCCCTAGCTAAAATTTGAAGATCAATAAACGGATGCAATGCAAACAAGAAATTTGTTTTGACTGTGCTTTGATCTCCTCTTGTCAATGCTCTTATTGTCGACGTGCTTGTGCTTGTTAATTGAGCTAAACTATTAATACTCAAACCATGTTCTTGCTTTAAATACTCAATTAATTTTTTCCAATCCATTGTAGTAATCACAAATGCCTCCACAAGATCATCAACATTTCATGCAACATAAATGATGCAAACATGTTTAATCTGTAGCACATCCAACTGGATTTTTACGGAAATGAAATGAATGTTTAGTATAGTTTTATAGTCAATATTTTCATTATTTTAGTTTAATTAAGTGTAATATTAAATGTCAGGTTTCTGACGTTTTCGTCAGGAAACTATTATTTATTGACGAGCTACATCCAAAGCAATAGATAATGCAGAACTTTTTAAGTTATTTACATGTTATATGTTTTTAAGATTATTCTAAAAATTGAGGATAGGAATGAATGGAAATAAAAAGTCATGGAAGACTGAAGCTAAAGACTTAAGAGAAAAAACTTTGGATTGGTGCAAACAACTTTGTATCGTAAAATTTTTACCTGATGCAAAAGATTTACAACAAATACATGATTTTTTATTACGTCATGATATGAAAATTCTACATGCGATTCTAAAGTTTGGAATTCAAGCAAGGGAGTTACAAAAAATAATCATAATGTATGCAGATCAGCAAAAGTTATTCATTCAGATAGATCAAATAATTTTTAGAATCCCTTATGGAACTTAAATCCCATGTGGCCGTTTTTCATTAACTAGTAAGTACATGAGCA
>JBNMNM010000234.1:0-5091 GCA_051275585.1 bacterium
TAATCCGAACATGATCATTTTCTAAATGATGATTAACCTTGAATTAATGAGTTTAAATTTTGAAATACTCGTTTCTCAATAAGGTACCCTTCGGGGTAGATGTATCGAATAATCCATTGTGATGATTTTTTTTCTAGTAAAAAAGTATAGCTTGAATGGTTAAGATCCATTGTTTTTTTTATATCTTTTGAGAAAATTACACCAAAATCAGTAAGCGCTAGTGCTAATTTTTGTTTTGATAGGCTTATCCCGATAAAATCAGGATGAAATCTCTTTACATATTTATTTACTTCACTTGTTGGAACATTTGGTAATAAGTTGACAAAATTAACTTGAATTTTATTTCGCCCAATTTTTTTTTGAGCTTTTGAATAAATTATTTCTAAACTTTTTAGTGTTGTAGGACATGTACTAGAGCATCCAGAGTAACCAAAGAATACAAAAGCAATATGTCCTTTTTCTGGATTTAAAAAAGTACTTTCAATAGAACGTGTAGCCTTTAGTGGAATTAATGGCATTAAAAATAACCAACCAATACTACTAGCAACTAAGAGAATTCCAAAAATAAGTTTTTTCTTCATTTGATGGTTCTCCAATATAAGGTTTATTTTAACTCTTACATATTGACTAAATTATTTGCAAAACAAAATAAATCAGAGCAGAAATTCCTGCTGCAATTGGAAGAGTTAGAAACCATGCTAAAATAATACTCCTCATAACTTTCCAATTCATCTTTCCGTTTACAGCTCCAATACCAAAAAGCGATCCACAAGAAACATGAGTGGTTGAGACAGGCATTCCCCATCGTGATGCAAAAATTACCAATAAACTTGTAACTAAATTGGCGGTGAATCCTTATCCTTGGTTCATTGAAGTGATGTCTTTTGACATGGTAAAGGCTACTTTTTCAGATTGGATAATAGTCCCACCATAATAATTGCAACTAAAAAAGTCATCCAATGAAGATTTAATCCTCCTACGGCTATCGCAATTCCAACAGTTTTTGGAGTATCATTGAGTCCTCTTGCAAATCCAACAGCAAGCTAATTCGTTAGGTAGAGTGGAATCTTACATACATCGGCTTGTAAAATATGATTAGGGTTTGTTGGTTTACAATAAAATATTTTTTTGAAATTATTTTTTAATTAGATCCATTATTTTTCAATGTTTTTATCTCAATTTCGTCATCCTACTGTTCGAAACTTAGCATGGGTTTTGCTGAGTTCTCCTTTATTGCAAAAACCTGATACTAGTTGTTATTGGCCTACAAATGACTTGTTTCATCAAATCTATCATGATTATCTTCCAACACTCCAAAAACTGGAGAAAGATCCAACTTCATTAATTCAATTCCTGAATCAACGAAAAACTCGAAGACTAGGACATTACTTTGAAGCTTTACTTTCGTATTGGTTGCAAACTAATGAACAATATCAATTGATTTTGGAAGGAACTCAAATTCGAGAAAGAAAGCGAACTATTGGTGAATTGGATTTTATTGTTTATGACAAGAAAAAACAGAAATACTATCACTGGGAAGTTGCAATAAAAATATACTTAGGAAGAGGAGATACAACTCAATACTCTTCATGGAGTGGTCCTAATAAAATTGATCGTTTAGATAAAAAATATAATCGAATGATCTCTCATCAAATCCCGATGAGCAAAACACCTTCTGCTCAAAAAATCTTAAAGGAAAAAGAAATTACCATTGATGAATCATGGATTATTCTAAAAGGATGGCTTTTTTATCCCTCTAAAAAATCAAAATCCCCAATATATGCAGATCCTCAACACGCTCAAGGTTCTTGGAAAACAACAAATCAATTCTTAGAAACTACAAACCAAAATTCTGATTGGATTATTTTACCTCGTCGTTATTGGCTTGCTCCAATAGTAGCTAATACTCGTTCACTTACGACTATTCTTTTTTCAGATCTTTGTTCAACATTACTCCAATCTGATTTCAAGTCTCCGATTTGTGTAGCTAAAATTCAAAATCAAGAGGTTCATCGTAGTTTTATTGTTCCAAATTTATGGTGATTTTGGAAATACTTTTAATAGTTTGTTGTGTTGCTAGGTATACTATTGTAGTTATTTGTTATTAAAGACTTAGATAAATATTATTTGACGAAAAAAACATATTACTCTATTTTATCAATCAACTATTAACTTTTTTCTACAATTGTGGTTCATGAAGATTTCATATAAGTGCGATTACGCATTAAAGGTCATTTTAGATTTATCCAATCATTATGAGAGTAATCTGATTCATATTGAAGAGATTGCAACTCGACAGGATATTCCACAAAATTACTTAGAGCAAATTTTACTGATTTTGAAAAAAAGTGGATTTGTAAAAAGTAAAAAAGGACCTAAAGGCGGATATACTTTAGCCAGAGCACCTAAAGAAATTATTTTAGGTGATGTAATTCGTGCTATTGAAGGAAGCATCTATCCTATTTCCTGTGTTGATGAACAAAAGCCACAAACATGCGATTTTGTTTCTCGATGTGGATTTTTTGGAGTCTGGAAAGAGGTTGGTTCTGCAATTTCTGCAATTGTTGATCATTTAACTTTCGAAGACATTCAAGCTAGGGAAACTCAAACTTTAGCTAAAAATACTATTCATTATCATATTTAAAGCATTTTTATTTTTGGGAAAGAATTTATGTTAACTTACACACTTCCAGATACGCTATCAAAAGATATTGATAGTTTAGAAAATTATATTGAACGTTATAAAGACGGAAAAATTCACGAAACTGCATTTAAAGCAAAACGTGTTGGAATGGGTGTTTACCAAGAACGTGGTGATCAAACTCATATGCTTCGAATTCGATGTGCTGGAAATATTCTAACACCAAAGCAACTTGTAAAAATTGCTGAAATGGCTAAGCAATATGGAAAACATTGGATTCATGTTACCACACGAGCTGAAATTCAAATTCATGGAATTAAATTAGATGATATTATCTCTATCCAAAAAGAGATACAATCTGTTGGTTTATCATTGAAAGGTGGTGGTGGAAATACCATCCGAAATATTTTTGTTAATGCAAGTTCAGGTACTCTACAAGATGATGTTTTTGATGTTCAACCATATGCAGTTGCATTAACAACTCGACTGATTGCAGAAGCTAATAGTTTTGAGTTACCTCGAAAATTTAAAATTACATTTAGCTCTCTTGCAGAAGATGCTGCAAACTGTACTCTTCAAGATTTAGGTTTTCTTGCAAAGAAAAATGAAGCTGGAGAGGATGGATTTGAAGTTTGGATTGCTGGTGGAATTGGAGCAAAAGCAAGATTAGGATTATTACTAGAAGAGTTTATTCCAGCAAATCGAGTTTATCATGTTGCAAAAGCATTGAAGACTGTTTTTCATGCTCATGGAAATCGTAAAAACAAAAATCATAATAGAATTCGATTCTTAGTTCATGATGATTTAGGTTTTGATAAATTTAAAGAATTATACAAAGTTGAGATTGAAAAAATCTATCAAGATGACAGCCTAAATCTTGAAATTCAAGCAATTGATAATAGCGTAAATTTATCAGCTACAATTGATTTAGATGTTGTTACAGAAGATCTTGCAGGTTTTGACGTATGGGAAAAACGATATGTTCAAGAGCAAGTTCAAAAAGGACTTTATGAAATTAAACTTCCATTGCTTTTGGGTGATTTAAGTTATGATGACTGTTTAGTTTTTGAGGAATTACTTCGACCATTTGGTGATAATGTTCTTCGTTGTGCACATAATCAAAATTTCTATATTCGAAACATCCCTGCAAAATATCTAAAAAATATTTTCCAAGGAATACAAAAGATTAAAACTCTTTCTGACAAGCCAGTTATTTATAGTAACTTTCTTCCATGTACAGGTGCTCAAACTTGTAAGTTAGGGATTAACTTTCCACGACCAGCAACAGAAAAGATTTTAGGCTATTTTGATACACTGTCTGATGTTAATTTTGATCTATTAGATGAAATCAAAGTTCATATTAGTGGTTGTCCTAATTCTTGTGCAACACATTGGATTGGTGATCTTGGATTTTTTGGAAAAGTTCGTCGAGTTGGTGGAAAACCAGTTCCAACTTACAATGTATTAGGCGGATCTAAAATTAAGCCAGGAGAGACCAAATTTGGCGAAATTGTTGGATGGGTTCATTCTTATGATCTTCCAGAATTTTTACAAATTGTACTTGAGCGATTTCTTGCATATCAATCAACAAAGCAAGATGCGAAATTCTATGACTACTGGAATGGTGGTGGACAAGATTTCATTGCAACTCTTTGTAAAGAACATTTTAATGATATCCCTGTTTTTGAGGATGATAAAAACTATTACTTTGATCATGGCTCAGAAGCAGTTTTCTCTACTGGATTTATGGGAAAAGCAGAGTGTTCTGCTGGAATCTATGACATGATTGATGTTGATAACAAAGCAATCAAAGGGAATGTTAAAGTTCTAAGTAACGTTGAAGAAAGTCCTGAGGAGCAACTTCAAACTTTAAAAGATACAGTGTTCTTTGCTTCCCGAATGTTATTAGTAACTCGTGGAGAAGAACCAAAAGATGATTTAGAAACCTATAATATGTTCATCAAATATTTTATCGAAAGCAACTTGCTTGATGCAACACATCAAGAAGTAATTGATATTGCAAAGTCTGAAAAATTTGATGATTTGGTAGCAAAAAAAGATGCTGTGATCGCCCTTGGCAAAGATATTACAGCTCTTTATAAAACTATGGACAACACAATGAAATTTAAAGGCGAAGAAGTAAATTTAGCTGTTCAAAAAATGTCCTAAGTCAATTTTTCTACTCCCTCTATCCCATTCATAGGAAAAGCCTGTTTTTGTATAACACAGGCTTTTTTGAATAAGGTTTGTTTATGGTGGAACAAAAACGCCGAAGTATCGTAAAGTCACTCTCTTGGCGAATTACAGGAACACTCGATACGATTTTACTGTCGTGGTTTATTACAGGAGCATTAACTGTAGCTCTTAGTATTGGATTTTTTGAATTATTTACCAAAATGGGTCTTTATTATCTTCACGAAAGAATGTGGGGAAAAATCTCATTTGGATTG
>JBNMNM010000235.1:0-5080 GCA_051275585.1 bacterium
ACAACGGTTAAATATATTGGGCATATTAGTCGAGGTGAAATTCCTGAACAAATTATAGATACTTGGCATGGTTATTTTAACTCATTAAAGAAAAACTTAAACACACTAATCTCAGCAACTCAACAAATTACAACTGTTGCTGAAAAGATTGCAGGAGGAAATTTAAAAGTTGAAATTCAGGAACGTTCAGAAGGCGACCAACTGATGTTATCTCTGAAAAGTATGATTCAGGCGTTAACTGAAATTGTTAGTCAGGTTAAACTTGCAGCTCAAAATATTGCGGTGGGTAGTAATGAACTAAGTTCTGCATCTCAACAACTTGCAGAAGGAACATCAGAGCAAGCAGCTTCAGCAGAACAAGCTTCTTCCTCAATGGAACAAATGGCAGCAAATATCCAACAGAATTCAGATAATGCTACCCAAACAGAGCAAATAGCCAAGAAAGCTGCGGCTGATGCAATTTCTAGTGGTGAGTCTGTTAAAAAAACAGTTACAGCAATGCAAGAGATTGCAAATAAAATTTCAATTATTGCAGAAATTTCACGACAAACAAATATGTTAGCTTTAAATGCTGCGATTGAAGCAGCCCGTGCAAGAGAACATGGAAAAGGCTTTGCTGTAGTTGCAAGTGAAGTTCGAAAACTAGCGGAGCATAGTCAAGAATCAGCAAATGATATTACGAATATTTCGACATCAAGTACACAAGTTGCAGAAGAAGCAGGAATATTATTAGAAAAATTGGTTCCTGATATTCGAAAAACGGCTGACTTAGTTCAAGATATTAGCATGGCAAGTCAAGAGCAACGTATTGGTGCAGAACAAATTAATGTTGCAATTCGACAACTTGATTCTGTAATCCAACAAAATGCTGGTTCTTCTGAACAAATTGCATCAACAGCAGAGGAGTTATCATCTCAAGCAGAACAGTTACAAACGATGATTTCATTCTTTAAAATTAATGAAGATATGCATAGTAATCCTCTTTTAACAAAGCCATTAACACATAGAACCGAGAGAGGTAAAAAGACAAACCTCTTACTTGAAAAAAGTTTTATAAATAAGAATCAAAGCCCTGAATCTATTAAGTTAGAGCATATAGAAGAGAATAAACATGGTTTAGATTTAAATCTTGAACATGATGAAATGGATCATGATTTTATTCGACATTAAACAAAAGAACTGAATTCACCAATAAAGCATCAAGTTTAGTCGTAACTTGATGCTTCCTCAATAAGTCAGCACTTCAAAAAGACCTCTTTTTTATCATAATCTTTTTTTCTTTTATTTTACTTACTTTGTAGTGTATATTCCCTCCAATCTTTGATTATTTTTGTTATAGATTGATTAACCTTATCAATTTCTATTTTATCAATCAGAGTTTTATCCATTGTATTTCGCAATCCATGCCTATCAACCACCACTATTTTCTCATAAGGTTTTGTACTTATGTTGATCCAATAGAATCTCTGAAGGATAACAAACTATGTCGGTGAGAGAGAAGAAATCCCCTAGTAAAAAGAGGAAAAGACAATCTGCTACAGAATTGTTCAATATACAGCAAAATGAGGTACAAGAACAATTAGAATCAATTCAGAATATTGAACCAGAAAAAGAACAAGAACAAGTTGCTGAAGAGCTTGAATTTGAAGAAGAGTTTCAAACTCAAAACAATCTTTCTGAAAATGAAGTAAATGTACTATTAGATTCGATGGATGAAGGAGCTGAAAACGAAGAGGAGGAAGATGAAGATGATCTTTTTCAACAAAAGCTGGAGATGCCTCAGAAACAAATGATGGCTCCTGCAATGGTTGTTCCTGTACAAAATCAAATGAGAAGAGAGCAAACAGTATCAAGATCAATTACTCCACCATCCCCAGCAAAACCGAAAGCTAACTCTATCCCCTTATTAGATGTGCAAACTTCAGAAGATCTTCAATTAGAAAAAGAACCCATTAAAGTTAGAGAAACAGGTTTCTGGTTTTGGCGGAGAATTATTGTTCCACCAAATGCATATGTTGTTCATACTCGAATAGGAAAAAAAGCACCCGTGACTTTAGGTTTAGGCCTATCATTTCGATACAATCCCAATACAGATGCATACCTTGTAGTTCAAGCCGCAATGCAAACAATTGGAGTTGTTGCAAATTGCATTAGTCAAGAAAAACAAGGGATTAATGTTTTGGCGTATGTTCAGTGGCAAATTGATGATTTTTCTATTGCTTATAAAAAATTAGATTTTACAGATACTTATGATCCTTTAGGAATTGTTAATGCTCAACTAAGAGAACAAGCAGAAGCTGCAATTAAAGATAAAATTTCTACAATGACAGTTGAAGATGTTCTTACTGATAAGGCTCCTGTTATTGAAGAACTTACTGCTCGTCTGAAAGGTGTTGCAGAAGGACGGAAACAAGATGAAGAAGGACAAGCTACTCATGAAGGACTAGGAATTAAAATTGTAACTGTGCAAATTCGAGAAGCAATTGTTAGTTCGCAGAAACTTTGGGAAGATTTACAAGCTCCATTTCGGCATGACCAAGATAAAGCGGCACAAGTTAGTTATCTTCAAATGCAAGATGAACTTAGAAAAACAGAACTTGAAACAAAAAAAGATTCAGAAACACGACAAGCAAAAATAATGTTTGATATTGAGCAGATTAAACAAAGTAAACAAACTGAAAAAATTGAATTGCAATTAAAAGAGGAATCTACTCGTTTTACAAAAGAACAAGAATCTACTCAGAAACGAATTTCTCTTGAAGAACAAACAAAGTTAGCAAAAAAACAATCAGAACAAAGAATTTTTGAAAAAGAACTAGAGCTTAAAAAATATAATGAGCTTGCTCAATTGACAAACCAAGAACAGACAGTTCTTGCTAAGAAAGAATCAGAGCAAAAACTTCTTGAGAAAGAAGTAGGAATTCAACAACAAAATGAATTACAGCAGTTACAAGCACAACAAAAGCAACAAGTGGAGCAATCTCGGCTTGATAATGAAAGAAGAACAAATCAAAAAACATTAGAAACAGAAGAGTCATTACATCAACTTGCAGAAGATGCTCGTGTAACTGAAGAAAATACAAAAAATGAAAAAGTTAAAATTGAGCAAGCAACACAAATTGAAGAAGAAAGGGCCAAATTAAATAAACTGACTCAGCAATATTCTCAAGAAATAGAGGAGTTAATCCTCAAAGAAGAATTAGATGCACGACAAAAAAGACATGATGTAGAAATTCAGGAAAGAACGGATCGTGATAAATTAAAAATGTCACGACAAATTCATGGGCAAGATTTACTTCGTCTTGAGCAAGAAGTTCATAATCTTACAAATGATCAAGATTTACTTGCTCAGTTTATTGACATTTTACCACGAATTGCTCGTGAAATGCCTGAAATACACGAATTAAAAGTACTACAAACTGGAGGCGAAAATGGGACAGGATTGGATGCCTTTACTCAGTTTTTACATAAAGCTTTAGCAATGGCTGATTCTTTAGGCGTTTCAATTCCACTCAAAGAGGAAGTTAAAAAAGCACTCCCAACCCCTCCTATTAAAACAAAACCAACAAAATAAATTTCTATAAGCCATCTTAAAAGGTGGCTTTCTTCAAATAAATAACTAAAAAAATCTAAACGTAGACTCCTTATTCTTAGAGATCTACAGTTTTTGGATCAGGCCAACAATACAAGTATTCTTCATAAGTATTTGATTAAATTGATAATTCTGCATCAAATAGAACTCATTCCATAATTTGCCACCAAACATTACTAGTCCATCAGCTTATATAGAAATTACATAACTTTCTATTAAAAAACTCTACTTAAACTAATTAAAGAATCTTTCTTAGGAAGAGCCCATCCATTCATTTTTTGCACAAATTATTGAAGTTAAAAGTAAATTTTAAATTTCTTTTAGGTATTATATAAAATATCGGGCACATGTGTAAATAATTTAGTTTTAAATCAATATGTTAAATCTGATTAGGTTTAAGGCTATTTGATTTTAAAATAAACTAAAATTATTAAATATATCAATAAGTAAATGAAGGATTCATGAAAAAAATCTTGATATAACATCTGAAATAAATGATATTAAAAATGGAATGTTAATTTATGTCAAAAAAAGTTATTTTATTGTTAATTAAATTAATAACATTGAAATATAAGTAAAAAATTGTAGATTACTTTACTCTACTTTAAATACTTAATGTTTTTTGGAGGTTCCATGCGACAAAATCAGTCAAAGTCAGTTTTTCAGATTTTTGTGATTTTTCTTTGTTCATTTGCTTTTGCATCATATTCATATGCAGATCTTCGGTCAGCAAAAAAATGGATTAATAAAGAGTTCCAACCTAGTACCCTTTCAAAGAAGAAACAATTAAAAGAAATGAAATGGTTTATTAAAGCATCAAAACCATTTCGTGGAATGCATATCAAAGTTGTTTCAGAGGGAATTGATACTCATGTTTATGAGTCTAAAGTACTTGCAAAAGCATTTACTGAGATTACAGGGATTAAAGTAACTCATAAAATTCTTCCTGAAGGAAAAGTAGTTGAACGATTACAAACTCAAATGCATACAGATGGTAAAAGATATTTTTACGATATGTATATTAATGATAGTGATTTAATTGGAACTCATTATCGTTATGGAAAAGTAGTGGCTTTGAGTGATTTTATGCGAAAAGAAGGGAAAAGTGTCACATTGCCTACTTTAGATTTAAAAGATTTCATTGGACTATCATTTACAAAAGGTCCTGATGGAAAACTTTATCAACTTCCAGATCAACAATTTGCAAATCTATATTGGTTTCGTTATGACTGGTTTAAGCGAAAGGATTTTCGACGAAAGTTTAAAAGAAAATATGGTTATGCTTTAGGTGTTCCTTTAAACTGGTCAGCATATGAGGATATTGCCAAGTTCTTTACCTATGACGTAAAACGAATCAATGGGAAAAAAGTTTATGGCCATATGGATTATGGAAAAAAAGATCCATCTCTTGGATGGCGATTCACTGATGCTTGGTTATCAATGGCTGGTGTTGGAAGTAAAGGACTTCCAAATGGAAAGCCTGTTGAT
>JBNMNM010000236.1:0-5071 GCA_051275585.1 bacterium
TCCTCTTAATTAGATTTAGTTCTGATCAAAAGGATAAACCATTTTTTAAATTTGTCACCTGCTCAATGTCAGTTAGTAACTCTTTTTAATTATCCACTTCACTAAAAATAAGCACTTTTTCTAAAATTACAATCAAATAATCTACGAATATCAAGCACCTTAAACTATAAAAATTTATTTAACGACAAAATTTTTCCTATTCACGTAATATTTTTTTGGTTTCTTCGTCTAAACTATAAATTTGATTATTTTAAGTTTATTTTTATGCTGAGGAAACAATGAACATCAATGAGTATCAATTAAAAATCTTTGAAATAATTGATTTTATCCTTTCAACCCTATCAAAAACTCAAGATACAGAAGCAATGGAAGTTGTAAGTTCTGTAGCTTTAAAAATTAGACGAATTGCTCTCTGCTCTAATGAAAAAAACTGGGCTGTGGCTACAGCAACAGGAATTGACTTAAAAGAAATTGCGATTTTTACAATGCAGTATATTGATGGGGAAAAAAGCGGAAATGATGCTCGGATGCTTTGGAAACGACTATCTTTTGCTAAAAAATTAAGTACTTTGCTAAAAGATGAACCTCAAAATACTCAAGAACAGATTCAAAACTATTCTTTACAATCAAAAGAACTAGAACAGATTTTTCAAAAATATTGTCATGTAACTTTATCAAGTAGTTTCCAAAAATCAATGCATGAGTTTGTTTCAACTTATGATTTTCTGGTTGACCTTTCTTGTCAGTGTTCACAAACACAAGAGACTCAAGCACCTGAAGAATTAAAGGCTGTTTATGAAGTCTTACATAATGTTCTTTTGCGATTAGTGAGTTGTATTCATCAAGATAATCTTATGGATGTAAAAGAAGCAATTTCATCACTCAATCAACTTCTACAAAAATCATTAGACATCATACAAAATAAACCAACTGTTGGAGAAAATGTATTCTTAATTCTTCTAATTCCAACTATGGTTCGATTACGAATTCGAAAAAAAATTAGTTCAATCCTAAAAGAACATCAGCAAAAAAATGAATTTAGTTTTCCGACTTTACAACTTCATCGCTCGTAGTTGAATTTTCTTTTTTTTCTTCTTCTATCCGATTTTCTTTTGCCCGTTTTAGGTTATGATATAAAACCATATAACTTCCAAAAATACAGGCAATAGAAACTAAAATTGCAGGCAACCACACTTTAACATACTGAAATATTGCACCCTCTTCCATAATAATATTCTCGTCTTAGTTTTATAGAAAAATGAACTGTTGTTTTTTAAAAAATCCTCGTTTCAAGCCCACTAAAATTTCACTATACCTTTTCACAATCAGCTTTTAAATTAACTTTTTGGTGCAATTAAGATTCTTTTTGGTGCAATCCTTATATTCTTATGGCTAGAACAAAAACACTCCTATCCTCAATCACTCGCTATTGGTATGACGCATTTCTTACTCATGGAGTTCCCTCAGAAGTTCTTTTTGAAGAAACAGGACTAAAAAAAGAGTATTTAGAAAACTTAGATATTCGAGTTCCTCTATCTATGCAAATCAAAATGATGGAAAAAGGAATTCAAGTTGCATCAGCAAAGGCTCTTGCTCACTTTGGAAAACTATCAAAGAATGCAAGACCACAATTAAAAAAGTTATCTCAAAGTAAAATAGCTCATCTTTATCTTCCAGCAAAACAAACACTAAAAGCAATCCAATAAGAAAAGAGAAGTAGTAATTCTCTAGAATTGGACAAAAAAAAAGGTGCTGAACAAAATTCAGCACCTTTTTTAAAACATAGAACAATCAAAAAATTAAGTTAAAACGTTCCTAAACCACCTTCATCCTCTTTTGCTTTTGCATCTGCGGCTGCTTTTGCATCTGCGGCTGCTTTTGCATCTGCGGCTGCTCTTGCATCTGCGGCTGCTTTTGCATCTGCTGCTGCTCTTGCATCTGCTACTGCTACTTTTTCTTGCTGTTGCTGTTGAAAACTACTTAAGAATGTTGGATCATAAGTAGCAAACATTGTTTTTATTAGAGAAAGAAACTCTCCATCAGTTCGATCAATTGATCTTCTTACCCAAAATCTTCCTGCTGTACCTGCTCCATATGTCCCATATCCTTGTAATTGAATTTCTCCAGATATTTTAAAGAATTCATCATAAGGATAGTTATGCATTCCATTTGTTGAAAAGCTTCGACGACTCATCATACTACTATATTTTTGTTTTACTCTATTTAACCACGCAGAGTTTGCATGAACTTTTTGATATACTACATAGTATGCTCGTACTTGCTTTTTAAGATATTGGTCATAAAGAGCTTGAGCTGCAAGATGAGTTGTTGTTTGATTCTTTGAATCTCGAACTTTTCCTTCTAACCATCGAACAAAAGAAGGATTGTATCTTCCAAATGAATTTGCAGATTTAAAATTAAATTTTCCATACCGATGTGGCCCACTATAGAAAACTTTCATTCCAGCAAGTTGCTCAATAAACTTTAAATCCACTTTCGCATTTAAAAATAGTCCACGTAGTCCTGTTTTATACAACCATGTAATTGATGGTTTTTGTGAATATTTTTTACAACTTTGATAACAATTTTTTGTATTTTGAACTAAATTCTTAATTTGTTCATTTTTATCAGGTTTTGCTGGCTTTGCTGGTTCTTCTTGTTGCTCTTTTGAATTTCCTTCCTCTCCCCAACCTCGTTTTTGTGTTCCTCTTCCCCATTGTGACCATGCCGTAGTAGCAAGAAACATCACTAATATTAGACTAAGTAAAATTTTTTTCATCAAGTTCCTCCATATATGTTTATTTTTTACTATAATTTATATTGAGTACTATATTTATATTTTTGAATCAAGTTTTCTAAACTGACTCAATATGCTCAATGAATTAGCGATTAAAAAATAGTATAGAGGTCTCAAGAAATAGTTTGAATTGAATATGTTACGTCTTCTTTTTTAACAGAAGGACCTGCGGTTCGAAATCGTACTCCAAAAGATTCACCTTCATAACCTACAGCAACACCAGCAGAATATGTAAATTGTTGTATATCAAAAACTTCTTTGTCACAATTAGTTTGAATTGTTGTGACAGTTATACTTTGGTCACAACTTCCAGTTAATAGGGTATTTTCAGTAATATAGGCTTCTCCCTTTAATTCCATATAACCAACACCAACTCCTGCTCCAATGTAAATACTTTTCGTTTTTGAAAACTGATAGTTAAATACAATAATCGGGGTAAGTGAGATACTTTTTCCAGAAGAGCTTGTATCTAAATCAAGTTCTTCTTTGCTACCAACCCCTTCCCCTAAATCATTGGTTGTAAAATTTCGTGTAACTATCTGTTTATTTGTACTAAATGTTTCAAAAGTTAGGTTCGTAATATAATCTCAATGCTTTGAGTTTCCAAATGGCGTAAATGACGAATTTGTTGCAACTAAAACACCTATATTAACGTTAGAAAATAAGGTTGCTTTATGGTCGACGGTTTCAGTTTGAGTGGGATCTGCAACAGTTGCTTGCTCTACTTTTTTCTTAAGATTAACTTGGTTTTGTTTTACTGTTAATCCAATTGTAATTTTAGAAAATAAGGAGACCAAAAATGATTTTTCTTTTTTTGTTAGAGTAAATTCTTCTTGTTGATTAAAAGATTCTTCAAAATTTTGGCTAAATAAACCTGTTGGAAGATCATTTATTTTTTTTCTTCAATAATCAATTTTGGAACTTGTAATTCTTCAAGATAAGGCTTTTTTCGAAAACTTTGAGCAAATAAACAGGCTTGAAAGGAAAAAAACAAAAGAATACAAAAGAATACAAAACAGCAACCTTTTCATTGATATCTCCTAGGATAGGTAATAAAAACAAAATTCTATGAGGTTGCTATTATAAATGCAAATGAATGTATTACTAATTTAGCTCAATAACGACATCTTCTTTTTCATATCGAACTTTTTTAAGATCAGCATACACATCTTCAGAAGAACGAAATCCTACAGGACAAACCACTACTGTTTTTAATCCATATTCTTTTAATCCAAGAACTTTGTCATAATTTTCAGGCTCAAACCCTTCCATTGGACAAGTATCAATGCCTTCAAAAGCAGCAGTAGTAAGCAATGTACCAAGTGCAATATAAATTTGCTTGGATAACCAACTAACTTTATCCTCTTCTGACAAAGAATTGATTTTTGAATTCATCATTCCCTCATATCCTTCTAAAGATGCTTTAGGAACTCCACGAGTTTCTGCAATACTATGTACAAATTTAGTAACATCTTCTTCAGTAATTGTTTCAGGACGTGCCATTACAATTAAATGAGATGCATCTTTTACTTGCTCTTGTCCCCATGAATATTGAACAAGCTCTTCTCTTAATTTTGGATTGTTTACAACAATAAATTTCCATGCTTGTAAACCATAAGACGATGCAGAAAGTCTCAATGATTCTAGAACAATATCAAGTTGGTCCTCAGTAAGTTTTTTGGTGCTATCAAACTTCTTAACTGCATATCTCCAATTCAGTTGGCTAATTAATTGGCTCATACTTATACTCCTTTTATTCTGTTAATTGTAATTATGATAGTTACACTTTAAGATAAAAATTTTAACAAATACTCTTCTGATATAACTCTGCAATTGTATAACGATTTAATTTATCTTCTAATGTTTTTTGAACATCATCATACAATTGTTCTAAGCAAAAATTAATTTTTGCTCCTACAACACACTTTTCTTCTGGCTGATTCAGATTTTGACAAAACATAGGATTGTTTTGAACTGCTTGTATAACATCCCACACTGTAATTTCTGTAGCCTGTTTCGCTAACTCGTAACCACCATTCTTTCCATTGGTTACCTTCACAAATCCTGCACTTTTTAATTCGCTAATCAAACGACGAATCACAACAGGGTTTGTATTTACACTGCTTGCGATATAATCAGAACTAAGTAATTTGTCTTTTGCATGACACAGCATCATTAAAATATGAATCGCTGTACTAACTTTTGTATCTCTCATTTTTTTCTGTAACTATAATTGTTACGTTAAGCCTTTTCTAAAAATAATATACTGTCAAG
>JBNMNM010000237.1:0-5060 GCA_051275585.1 bacterium
GAACTCCCTTTTGTATCCAGTTAAACCAGCATAGCACTGAGGTTATCCAAGAGCTTACGTTAGGACTAGATCCAGGAGCTAAGGAGATTGGGTACTCTGTAATCACAGAGAAAGAGGAGGTGATTTTAGGTGAATTAAAACTACTTGGTGGAATCTCAGAAAGACTAAAAGAAAGATCGTCTTATCGTGGAAATCGGAGAAGTGGATTACGATTTCGACAACCGAGATTCAGCAACAGAAAGAAAGAGAGAGATCTTGCTCCATCTGTGATTCACCAAGTTGATGCTCACTTTAAGTTGATTGAGAAGCTTTTCGAAATTCTGCCAATCAAGACGTTTATTTTAGAGAAAGCCAATTTTGATATGGCTAGAATTAACAATCCAGATATCGCTGGAGCCTTATACCAGCAGGGAAATCTTCTGGGATATGAGAATCAAAAAATGTACGTAAAAGCACGAGATGGTCACAAATGCCAATGCTCAGGATGCACAAACAAGGCGAAAGAAATAATCCTTCAAGTCCATCATATTGGTTTTTGGAAAAAGGATCGAACCAATCGAACTTCCAATTTGCTGACTGTTTGCACAAAATGTCATACTCCAGCGAATCATCAACCAAATGGTAAGCTGTATGGTCTAAAGCCAGTTCAAAAAAAGCTGAATAGTGCCACAATCATGAATATTGTGGTGAAACGAATTATCGAAAGATTTGATCCAGAGATTACTTTTGGATATGTGACCAAGTTGTCTCGTTTAGAACTTGGATTAGATAAGACTCACGAAAATGATGCCTTTGTGATTGCTGGAGGTTCTTCTCAGGTTCGTGTAAATTCTACAAATTTTGAGCAGATTAGAAGACATAGAAGATCCATTGAAAAATTCTATGATGCGAAGTACTTGGATCTTAGGACAGGGAAAAAGTCTCAGGAAAAGAGACTTTTTGTGGAAGAACGAAGCGTAATAAGAATCTGAATAGTGAAAACTTGCATGTTTATCGAGGGCACAAAATATCCAAAGGTAGACGTTCGATTCAAAAGCAACAATACTCAATTAAATCTGGGGATATCGTGAGTTACAAAGGACAAAAGCAAATAGCTTCAGGGATTCAAAATTCTGGAAAATATTTAAAAATGAAAGGTTTGAAGAAAGTAGCAAAAATCTCAGATGTGATTGTTCTCCAGCACCGAGCTGGATTGTGTGTAATTTAGGTTAGTGAAAAAGAAGTGTTTGGCTTCTCGTTGTCAGCCAAACCATTTACAAGTTGGTTTCTTTTTCATCCTCCCCCTAAAGGCAATGTCGTTGACTTAAGGATTTTTTGAGAAAAACAACAATTTTAACATCAACATTAAAGCCAAATTTTTTAATGTTATTTGTGTTAAAAGTCTCCTAAATTTCTTAAGTCAACGACATTGCCCCTAAAGGAAGAGGTTTTCAAAGAAACACTCTTGATAAAAATTACCCAAACTACGAGATCAATCTATTTTAAAAATCGTAGTTATGAAAGCTCTGCACCTTAATCAGTAATCTGGTTAACTCGATGTCGACTTCTGTAGGTTCAATGTTTTTGTGGATATCTAATTATGATGTAATCCAGATGTTACTAAAGATAAAACTAACACTAATTTTAAAAGCAATGCTGAAATTGCTTACATCATCTTTTTTTAATGTTAATCAACTAAAATTATTTAACAATGAAACTAAAAACTAGATATCAGTTTTATTTTCTTTTATCAGCTATTATCCCTTTGGTTTTGGTGAGTAGCTATTATATTATCAATAATAGCATTACAACAAAAACAGGAATTAAGAATGAGCTACAATCAATTGCAAGAATTAAACAAGAAACTTTAAAAGAATATTTGCTCAATACTGCCAAAAATATGACATCCATTTCTAAAAATGAAAAGCTACAGGAAATGTTGCACACTTATTACAAGTCTTCTCTTTCTCATATAAAAAAAACAGATCCTTATGCGGTTACTTATAACTTGTTACTTAATCAGCAAGAAGTATTTTGGGGAACTACTCACCATATGTTTATTGCTGATCGATCGGGGAAAGTTATTCTTAGTCCTTTACATAAAAAAGAAAAACATACACATGAAGGACAAAATATTTCTAACTCTAAGTTATTTAAAAAAGCTTTAAAAAAAGGAGTTATTACTGATTTTTTTGGATTTGAAGAAGCTGATCATTACCATCAACTTTATATGCAACCTATTTTTGACCGTAATGGGGAAATATTAGGAATACTTGTTGTGGAAGTTATGATTGAATATGAATTAAATCTTCTGAAAAAACGATTTCAACTAGGAAAAACAGGTGAAATTTTTATGACGGCTCTAGATGGAACTCGTATTGAACACCATAAAAGTAAACGAAAAGCTCCTTTAAAGCAAAAAGGTATTTTTCAAGCAATTGAGGAAGGACATGTTGTTACCAGATTTCAAAACGAACAGAAAAAAGATATACTTGGAATCTATCTTCATGAGAAAGGGCTTCCTTGGGTACTCTCCGTTCAAGTTGAAGAATCAGAAGTATTTAGCAAAGTAAACCAACAAATTATTCATTCCCTAATTTTTGTAGTTTTAGTTCTGTTATCAATTTTTCTTATCTCTGGGTTTGTAGTAAATCGTTTGGTAACTCCCTTAAAAAAATTGACACATGCTCTTCAAAATATTGCTGAAGGTGAAGGTGACCTAAGAAAACGACTTGAAGTTTATAGTAATGATGAAATTGGAGAGTTGAGTCATTGGTTCAATGTTTTTACTGAAAGTATCCAAAATTTAGTTAAAGAGTTGGGAGTAAATGCAGTAACACTGGCAGCAGCCTCCAATGAGTTTTCAGCTACAATTACTCAATTTCAATCATCTACTTCTGATATTGCTCATGGTACAGAGCAAGAAAATGCAGCTTTAACAGAAAGTTCAACTGCAATCAATGAAATGGCGTCCTCTGTTCAAGCAATTACTAGAAGAATGCAAGAAATTGAAATATTAGCAACATCAGCAGAAAAAGATGCGACCTATAGTCAAGGAATTGTTATCCAAGCAAATCAATCAATGGGAAGAATTAAAGAAAGTAGTAAAAAAATTGAAGGGATTATGAATGTTATTATGGAGATTTCAAATCAAACTAATCTACTTTCACTCAATGCTGCAATTGAAGCAGCTAAAGCAGGAGAACATGGAAAGGGTTTTGCTGTTGTTGCAGATGAAGTTAGAACATTGGCTGAAAAGAGTAATGATTCAAGTGAAACCATTCGTAATTTGATTGAAACTAGCTCTGAGAATGTACATGCTGGTTCTGAGATTATTCAAGAAACTAATCAAACTCTAAATCAAGTAATTGATAAAGTTCAAAATATTACACTGCAAATTACAGAAGTTACAGATTCAATCAAAGAACAAAATAATGGAACACAAGAATTATCACAAGCATTAGATGAAATTGCTAGTATTAGTGAAAATAATAGTTGTTCCGCCCAATTATTAGCAGATAGGAATAACGACCTTGTTTCTACAGCTACAGAAATTAGTGAAATGTCAGATACACTCCAGTCACGATTTGAAGGTTTTAAAGTATAACAACTTTCTTCCTGAAGATACTGTACTTCTATAAAGTATATTGTCAAAAAATCAAAAGTATTTGCTTTGATTACTAAAGTACATGTATTTGAAAAGTCTTTTAGTATTGATGCGACTCAAAATAAAATATGTAAAAAATAAATGAAACTCTCCTCTGATGACCTTTTTCTGCTTAGTCAATGTGCGATTTCAGCCGCCTATCAAGCTGGACATTTGATTTCACAATACCAAGATCGCCAACTTTCTGTGGAGATAAAAACAGCTGGTTCTAGTCTTGCTTCACAAGTGGTTACTGAGGTTGACCTTTTATCTCAAAAGCTGATTTTGCAGAATCTCCTACCTACATGTAAAACATTTGATTTGGGTTTACTTGCAGAGGAAGAAGAGGATAATCTTGATCGTTTAGAAAAGGATTTTTTTTGGTGTATTGATCCTCTTGATGGAACACTACCTTTTACTGAATCAACTCAAGGTTATGCAGTTTCAATTGCTCTTGTGTCTCGTACTGGAATTCCTCAAATTGGTGTGGTTTATGATCCAGTCAAACAAACTCTTTATCATGCAGTGAAAGGTTGTGGAGCATTCCGAAATGGGAAAGAGTGGAACCTTGAATATTCTTCTGACATATCAAAACAATCTTTGACCTTTATTAGTGATCGAAGTTTTGTACAACATCATTACTTTTCAGAAACTATCACTGAATTAAAAACGATTGCTTCAGAAATGGGATATAAAGGACTTAACACCGTTCTACATGGTGGTGCTGTAATGAATGCTTGTTGGGTATTAGAAAGAGAACATGCTTGTTACTTCAAGTATCCAAAAGCTCAAAATGGTGGGGGAAGTTTGTGGGATTACTCTGCAACAGCTTGTATTTTTTCAGAGGCAAGTACTGTTGTTAGTGATATTCATGGAAAATCTTTAAATCTAAATAATTCAGAATCCACTTTTATGAACCATAGTGGTATTTTATATACATGTAATCGTGATTTGGCTGATCGGATTATAGAGTTATATCAAGGATTGCAGAAAGATTAGGGATTTACATAATCACATGAAATATTACCTTCATCCCACATTCGTGGATAAATATCATTTTGGGCTAATGCTTCTAAATCAAATTTTTCACGAAATTGTGCTTCTGTAATTTGCTCTAAAGCATGAGATGTAGTTGCAACTTCCTCAGGAGTTAAACCTCTTGCAGGGCCATTCGACACTAATCTCTCCTATTGGTTCACCACCTAAAACAACATTTAAAAAAGGCTCTACTCCATTCCAAACATCATGAGTGAACTACTCGACCCTAAAGGAGCGAGCGTCCAGCAGTTTGTTCGTTTGAAATAAACGAATTAGTTGCTTTCTTTTTTGATGCTTCGTTGCTATCTGCAAGTTTGGCTTTCGCCTTACTCGTCTTACGATTAGCTCCACGCCCACTATCAAAGAGAACCATCCTCTTCGACAACTCCGTTCCAGA
>JBNMNM010000238.1:0-5052 GCA_051275585.1 bacterium
CTCTCTTCGTTTCGATCGATTGGAACCGCCAAAAAACGAACTCAAATTTCAATTTCTGGAATCCAAGATGCACATGACCATTTTACCCAAAAATGGGGGCATTCATTACTGATTGAAATGGGAAATCTTCAGTCTCTTTTTCTTGATGATCAAGCTCTATTATTTAAGGCTTTTGAATCAAAATTAAATAATTATAAAAGCACACTCATTCAAAGGTTTTATATTTTATCAAAAGTGATTCCACTTGATGACTCTAAAAAACAAAAACTTCTTATTTCTCAAAAAAAGATCTTAGCAAGTGGATTAAGAAAGGTAATTGAGCAGCTACAAAACAAGTTTCCAACTTAATGATTAAGGATTTTTTTCATGCAAACAAAACAAAAAGAACCTCAAAATTATCAACATCTCCAAAACTTGAGTCAATCTTACTCGAATTTATCAAATGGAAGTAAAGCAGATTTAAGAAGATTAGAGAGCTATCAAAAAATAAGGCATTTTGAAGCTTTTTATAGCGTTCAAAATGAATATGAAAAATTTAGAACGTCAGAAACTATAACCTTTTCCTATCCTAAAGATGTCATTGCATCACTGCTTCTTTATTGGAGAGATCGAGGAGCAAAAGAGGATCAACCCTCATTAGATTACAATCATACAAGTAAATTAGGTAAATTATTTGTTGGTAGTGATCATGATAACCCAATCATAAAAATTGGCCGTTTTAAACGAATTATGCAGGCGGAAACGTTAGAGGATGGATTTCGTGAACTTCGTAAAACACTTCTAATTTTTCGTCACGATCAAATTAATTGGGGAGATGTAGCAGAACTTCTTTCTGCTTGGTATAGCAAAAAAGAAACTCGAATTGATCGTCAAAAACGTAACCTTGCAGAAGCATATTTTTCATTAATCCCACTCAAAACTTTAAATAAAGGATAAAATAATGTCTTTTTTACAAATTCATACCCTTACATCTCACTCAGCAAATAACCTAAACCGAGACGATTTAGGGCAACCAAAAACCGTAACCTATTTAGGGAATTCACATGGAAGAATTTCAAGCCAATGTTTAAAAAAATCCATTCGAGAAACCTTTAAAAATTATGAAGAGCTTGAAGGGAAAACAGCAATTCGAACTCGTCATCTTCCTAGAGAAGTAAGAACACATCTAACAGAAAATGAGGTTTCAGAAAAATTAATTTCATTGATGGCAATAGAGATTGCTTCTCTTGGGTTAAAAAAAGACAGTAAAGCAAAAGAAGAGCTAACCCAACTTATTTTCCTTACCAATGCTGAAATTGAAGAAGTTAAAAACTTGGCTTTAAAGCTTTGTAAAGAATGTGAAGGAGAAAAACTATCAGATGTAAAAAAAGAATTTAAAAAGGCAATTGCAGAACTTTTTAAGGCGAAAAAATTTCAAGACGGTGTTGATGTTGCGATGTTTGGGAGAATGACAACTAGTGATGTTTTTGAAAACTGTGAAGCATCAGTTCAAGTTGCTCATGCAATCACAACTTATCCTGTAAAAAATCAATATGACTTTTTTACTGCGGTTGATGACCTAGCAGGCAAAGAAGAAACAGGTTCTGGTCACATGGATGATCTTCAATTTAATACAGGTATTTTTTATAAATATGCTACGGTTGATTTAAATTTACTCAAAGAAAATTTAAATCAAGATAAAACTTTAACTCAAAAAGCGGTTATTGCTTTTCTAAAATCGTTTGTTTCCTCACTGCCCACTGGAAAACAAAACTCAATGGCGGCACATCAGCATCCATTCACAATTTTTGTAACTCTTGGAACAGGCAGTAATTCCAACTTAACCAATGCTTTTGCAAATCTTCCGAATCCAAATAAAAATGGAAATGCTCATCCATTTGCAACGACAACTCAAGAGTTAATCAAAGAATTTAATAGTGAACAAAACTTCTTTGGTGATCTAAAACAAGTCGACCATGCTCTTGTGGCAACTCAAAAGGAAGAGTTTCTAAAAACTGATGATCTTGGTTCAGTACAAAAAATTCAAAATCTTTCAATTCTTTGGGAACAGTTAGAAACTAAGCTTGAAGAGGTTATTTAATGACTCATGATTATTTATTAATGCCGATTTGGGCGACGATGCAATCATGGGGTGACCTTATGATTGCTGGAGATGATAAACCAAGTTTGCCATTCCCTACCCATTCAGGACTTTGTGGGTTAATTTGTGCGGGCTTAGGAATCCGAAGAGAACAAAAGGAGGAACTTTGTCAAATTCATCAATCATTGAATTTTATTATTTTAGAAGTTTGCCAAGGAACTCAAGAGACTGATTTCTATGCTGTAAACGGATTAGTTCGAGCAGAAAAATTAACTTCAAAACCTAACGATACCTTTATTGGAAGAAAAACATTTCTCTCTGATACCGCTTTTTTAGTTGCGGTTTATGAAGAAAAAAAATTGGATGACTACTCTTTGGAAGAAATTGGAAAGGCTTTATTGAATCCTATTTTTCCGATTTATGCAGGACGAAAAAGTTATCCATTTTTAACACCTCCTGTTTTTCATGAACAAGGTAACGTTCAGGTTAAAAATTGGGAACATCCTTTTGATGAAATGAAACAGTTGCTTGTGGAAGAGGCAAATAAGCAGCAGGAGAAACAGGAACATCTTGGAATTTTTAAAAAGAAGCTTCCTCCAGTTTCAAAGAAAGCGATTTTTTATTATGACCACTCTTTATCAGATATGGTTCAAAAATTTGTTGCAGGTGACTCAGGAGAGCAAGGAGCTGTTTATTCAATTTATGATCGTTTCCTTCCAAGTGAATTAAAAACACGCCAGTTTGAGAGAAGAAATGTTCACTCAATTAACATTCAAGGAGGATCATGATTGTATTGAGTCAATTAACCTTAAGAAAGCAGAAAAAGGTTCAAAGTGTTTATCAACTTCATAAAAAATTATGGAAAGCATTTGATGATGGAAACCAAGAGAAAAAACGAGATTTTTTATTTCGGATTGAAAATGAATCAGATTCCAAACAAGTGGTTTTAGTTCAATCAAAGAGCATTCCCCAGTGGGAAAAAGCTCTTTCCGATGATGAAAAATTTTTAACCAAACAAGTAACACCTCATTTTTATGAAGGACAAACGTTCTTTTTTTATCTTCGAGCCAATGCGGTTATCGCAAAAAAAAATCCAGAGGGAAAATCTAGAAAATGCCCTTTGCATCCTAAAGAGTATTTAGAGCATACGATACAAAATAAGGATTCAAAGGAATACGAGGAAAAAAAAGGGTGGCTTCAACGACAAGCAGAACAAAAAGGATTTAAGATTCTTGAAGCTCAATCTGTTAAAGTTTGTCACGTAAACACAAGAAAAAGACCAAAAGATAGAGCAATTGAACTCTCTGGGCAAGATTTGCAAGGTTATCTTCAAGTAATTGATCCAGAAGAATTTAAACAAGCTTTTTATTATGGACTAGGACGAGCAAAAGCCTTTGGTTTTGGTATGTTTAGTTTGTCAAAAGCTTAGAATGATAGCCCCACAATAGTGGGGATGAATTGTTGGAACTTTTCTCAATTTTAGATCAATTCAAACTCATAATATAATGAATCCAAACTTAGATTCTAAAGTTCGTTCAAATCCTTTAAAAGATCGACTATCTTATCTACATGTTGCAAAAGCTAGACTTGATGTTGACGACTCTGGTCTTGTGATGACGAAGGCAGATGGAACACCATTTCGACAAATTCCAGTTGCATCATTAACTCTGATTTTACTTGAACCAGGAACAACCATCACTCATGAAGCGATTAAGCTTTGTGCTCATCACAAATGTCTATTGATGTGGGTTGGAGAGGGCGGCGTTCGTCTTTACTCTGCTGGTTATAGTGACTTTGCTCGTGCTGATAAAATATTACATCAATCAAAAATGTATCATGATCCAAAACAACGTCTAGAGGTTGTACGAAAAATGTACTCTATTCGATTTCAATCTGAAACAGCTAAAAATAAAAGTATTAAACAGCTACAAGGATCAGAAGGAGCAAGAGTTAAGAAGAGGTATAAACAATTGGCTGAAAAATATGATCTCCCTTGGGATGGACGATTTTATGACCTTGGAGATTGGGAAACCGCAGACACAATTAATAGAGTTATGTCGATTGCAACTTCTTGTTTATATGGGATTGTAGAAGCTGGAATTCTTACCGCAGGGTATAGTCCTGCAATTGGTTTTATTCATAGTGGAAAAAATTTGTCTTTTGTTTATGATATTGCAGATTTATATAAAGATGAGTTGATTCTTCCTTTATCATTTGAGTTAACCAAGAAAAACCCATTGAATGCAGAAACTGAAATTCGTTATCAATTACGTGATACATTTAAAGAAAAAAAGTTTTTAAGTCGTTTAATTCCAGATATTGAAAGTTTATTAAAACCAAATGAAATTAAAACTGATGTGGTGGATGAAAAAAAAGTTTCAAATAAGCAAAAACCTTCAAAAGGAAAAGATCTAAATTTCGATTAAAAATAAGTCTATTTAATTCATTCAATAAAAAAATATGGTTGTATTTCAAGTTGAAAATGCTCCTCAAAGACTTAGAGGAACTCTTACTGCATGGTGTTTACAAGTACGAGCAGGTCTTTATGTTGGAAAGCTATCAGTTCGTACCCAAAATGAAATATGGGCAATGATTACAGGGATAAGAACTAAAGAATTTTCCGCTGTATTATTATACTCAAGTAAAAATGAACAAGGGTTTTCCATCCGAACATTTGGAAAGAATCGTCGAAATGTAGTTAATATGGATGGATTAGAACTAGTTGAGTATATGCCAGATTTTTCGAGTAAAATAAAAACATAAATATTTCAATGGGTTATCATCTTGATTTTTTACTGTATAACATGTTGATTTTATGTGCGATATTTTTTATGATTTTTGATCTACTTCTAAGTAACTAATTTATTAGCTTTTTTATTAAGTAGAAGCCCCACACATGTGGGGATGAATCGAGCATGTACAAAACTGTTGCCGACTTTGGAAAAGAAGCCCCACACATGTGGGGATGAATC
>JBNMNM010000239.1:0-5037 GCA_051275585.1 bacterium
AATCCGAAGTTTTGGCATCCCAGTTTCAATCGCTTTCGCCATTCCACCAAGACCTTCAATTTCTTCGATGATTTCCCATGCACCGTCAGCAAGTTCTTGAGTCAATGATTCCATCATGTAGGAACCGCCCCAAGGATCAATTACATCTGTAATATGACTTTCTTGTTGAATCACAAGCTGAGTATTTCGAGCGATTCGAGCAGAGAATTCAGTTGGAAGAGCTACAGCTTCATCAAGTGAATTTGTATGAAGAGATTGAGTTCCACCAAAAACAGCCGCCATTGCTTCGATTGTAGTACGAATAACGTTGTTATATGGATCTTGCTCAGTAAGTGACCAACCAGAAGTTTGACAATGAGTCCGAAGTTTTTTCGATTTTGGATCTTTTGCTCCAAACTTATCCATGATCTTAGACCATAGAAGACGTGCCGCTCGGAGTTTTGCAACTTCCATGTAGAAGTTCATTCCCATTCCAAAGAAGAATGATAGTCGAGGAGCAAATGCATCAACATCAAGTCCAGTGTCCATCGCTGCTTGTACATACTCTTTACCATCAGCAAGAGTAAATGCTAACTCAAGTTTACAATCTGCTCCAGCTTCTTGGATATGATATCCAGAAATTGAAATAGAGTTGTAACGAGGCATATTTTTTGATGTATAAGCAATAATGTCTGAGATTGCTCTCATAGATGGAGCAGGTGGGTAAATATAAGTGTTCCGTACCATGAATTCTTTAAGAATATCATTTTGGATTGTTCCACTTAACTTATCCATTGAAACGCCTTGCTCTTCCGCAGCAACAATATAACTTGCTAAAATTGGAAGAACAGCACCGTTCATCGTCATGGAAACTGACATTTTATCAAGAGGAATTTGATCAAAAAGGATCTTCATATCCTCAACACTGTCAATCGCAACTCCAGCCTTTCCAACATCACCAACTACACGAGGATGATCTGAATCATATCCACGATGAGTAGCTAAATCGAAAGCAACTGAAAGTCCTTTTTGTCCAGCAGCTAGATTTTTTCGGTAAAATTCATTTGATTTTTCAGCAGTAGAAAAACCAGCATACTGTCGAATCGTCCAAGGACGACCAGCATACATTGTAGCATTTGGTCCACGAACAAAAGGTTCTGTTCCTGGAAGAGTATCAATATATTTAAAACCTTTTACATCATCTGCTGTATACAGAGGTTTCACCTTAATTCCTTCAGGAGATTCCCAAACTAAGTCATCAGGAGTTTTCCCTTTTCCTTCTTTTGTCGCTAGAGCTTCCCACTCTGCTTTTGTATACTTTGGTGGTTCGTAATTAGACATTTTTAACGGCCTCTGACGTTTACATCGAATAAATAGAAATCAAACTAATTTAAAATATTTGTTTTTGGTGTTTTACAAATTAAAAACGTTTGATTTCATAGCAAATAATGGATGCTCTGCCTAGTTCTAAGGATAGATTTTTTAGAGAGGCGTTAAATTCTACTTACAAAATCTTGGCAATATTCTTTAATTAAATACTGTGTATGCCTAAACTCACCTAAGATTTCATCTTCATTTCCTAGGGCTTTTGCTGGATCAGGAAAACTATGATGTTCTAATTCTGTTTCTTGCGGAAAAGTAGGGCAACATTCCTTTGCGTTATCGCAGACCGTAATCACATGATCGAACTGAACTTGATTATATTCTGAAATATGGTTCGAAGTGTGCTTGGAAATATCAACGCCATCATCTTGCATAACCTGTACAGCTCTAGGATTAAGGCCATGCGTCTCTATTCCAGCACTATAAATTTGAAACCGTTCATCAGATAAAGATCGTAAATAGCCTTCAGCAATTTGACTACGGCAAGAGTTTCCTGTGCAAAGAACTAAAATGTTTTTCATATTATTTTTTAGAATAGAGGTTTTGATATTATATTTTATATTATCGAAAAAATTTAATTTTAAGAGATCATTGGTTTAGACGAACGAAAATAAAAAATTTTACATAAAAAATTGATTTTGATCAAAAAAAAATACATTAGAGTATTTTAATAAAAAAAATTATTTTCAAATAAGGGTTGTAAGTATAAATAGATATATCTGAATTCTATTGTGAAAAAATTTGAAATTATTATATTTTCCCTAAAAATAAATACTGCTTAGTTGATTATCGAGAAAGGAGTTCGAGTGTTTAAAAATATGAAGATTGGAGTTAAAATTGGTGGAGGGTTCACCGTTATGATTATCCTAACAGCAGTTATGAGTATTGTTGGTTGGATTGGTCTACGAGGCGTTACATCACGAGTGGTTAAAGCAGATGATGTAAACCGAATTGTGAAGTATATGGGAGAAATCCGACAAAATGAAAAAAATTATACAATTCGTAAAAGCTCAGAATATACAATTAATGTAAAAAATCTTTTAGAAAAACTTAGAACTCAAGCAAATAATACCAATAAAACATTTAGTGACCCTAAAAACCAACAACAAATCCAAAGCATTTTGGATGCGGTTAATGGCTATGAAGAAGCATTTAATCAATATGTAGATTTAGATAAAAAAGAAGTACAATTAGAATCAAATATGGTGGGTTATGCTAGAACTCTCCAACAAGTAGCAGAAATTATTCGATTAGATCAAAAAAAAGAACTTAATGAAGTTTTCCAAAAAAGCTCAGTACAAAAGGTTATTGTACCAGAAGTAAAATCAGTACAAAAGGTTATTGTACCAGAAGTAAAGTCAAGTGATATTCGACGAATTAATTCATTAATGGCAAGTATCTATACAAGCACAATTCGTTATCAAAAACGCCGTAGACGACGCTATATCAATGAAATTTCTAAAAAGAATAGAACCCTAATCCAACATCTACAAAAAATTAAACGAAAATTTAGAAGCCGAACAAATCAACGATTAAGTGAAACAATCATTAGAAATGTTAATTCATATCAAGCTCTATTTAAAAGATATACTCGAAGACGTTCCCGAAGAACCTTCCGAAGAATAATTCAAACAGAAAAGAAGGTTCACTCTTTAGCCTCGATTATTTTAAGAAACCAAAGAAACCAGATTCGACAACAGAAACAGAAAAAAATTCGACAACAGAGACAAAGACAGAAACAGATTCAAAAACAGAGACAGCAACAACGTAGAAACAGTTATAATAAAAAAGATATTATTGATCGAATCCAAAAAGCTGATAATGCAAACCGAATTATTAAACTAGCTTTAATGGTTCGAAGAGAAGAGAAAAATTTTATTCTTCGAAGTGAACAAAAGTATGTGGATCAAGCTCAAAAATTTCTACAACAAATTATTGCTCTTGCTTCCTCAATGAAAAAGAAATTTGCTCATCTTGATAATCAGCAACAATCACAAAAAATCATTACTATAGCTAAAAAATATAAAGTCGCATTTTCTGATTATGCATCACTTCATGCAAAGCAAGTTCAAGCAGAACAAAGAATGGTTCAAGAAGCTCAAAAAACAGAACGAGTTTCTGGAGAAGCACGAAGCGATCAAAAAAATAAAATGCTTCAAGAAATTTCATTTGCAAATAAAATGCGTTTTATTGGAGCACTTTTTGCCATGATTTTTGGAGTTTGGGTTGCAATTTTAATTGTTCGAATGATCAAAAATCCAATCGAAGATGCAGTACTATTTTCCAAGAAAATTGCTGATGGAGATTTAACAGCAACTCTAAAATCTAGGCACAATGATGAAATTGGAGTTCTGATTACAACTCTAAATCAAATGGCTGAAAAATTACGTGCTGTTGTAATCGAGGTTCGTAATGCATCAACTAATGTGAGTGGTGGAAGCCAAGAATTAAGTTCTTCTTCCCAACACATGTCACAAGGAGCAACAGAGCAAGCGGCATCTTGTGAAGAAATATCTTCATCAATGGAAGAAATGTTGGCTAATATCCAACAAAATACTGAGAATGCAAAACAAACCAATGGTATTTCTTCAAAAGCTTCGATGGATGCAAAAACAAGTGGAACTGCTGTTACTGAAGCATTGACAGCAATCACAGAGATTACAAAAAAGATTTCAATTATTGAAGAGATTGCAAGACAAACCAATTTACTAGCTCTAAATGCTGCAATTGAGGCGGCTCGTGCAGGTGAACAAGGGAAAGGATTTGCGGTTGTTGCATCTGAAGTAAGAAAATTAGCGGAAGGAAGTCAAAGAGCATCTGGAGAGATTACAAAATTATCGAGTACAAGTGTTATTACTGCGGAACAAGCAGAAACAATGCTTTTAGAGTTAGTTCCTAATATTCAAAGAACAGCCGATCTTGTGCAAGAAATTAGTTCTGCTAGTAGTGAGCAAGAAATTGGAGCAAATCAAATCAACCTTGCAATCCAACAACTTGATCAAGTGATTCAACGAAATGCATCTGCGGCTGAAGAAATGGCTTCAACATCAGAAGAATTAGAATCACAAGCAAAACAGCTAGAAGATACGATGTCTTTCTTTAAGATTGGTAATCATGATCGAGTAAAAAATACTCACTCTCAAGCTTCTCAAGAAAACGAGTTACTGCATGCAATCCAAAATCAAGATGATCATTCAAGTTTTAATAAGCCTCATTTAGAAACATTACACAATACGTTTATTCCTAAACCCAAAAAAAAACCTACAGCTCCAATTCATAAAAAAAGAACTCCTCAAAATGAGTTTATTTCTGAACCAAAAGCTCCAGTCGCTCCTATTGCGAAAAAGCCTGTTGCTCAAACTCCAGAACCTAAAAAACCTGTTGCTCAAAATTCAGAGGTGAAAAAATATGCTGTTGTTCCAGAACCTAAAATTGAAACAAAACCAGCTAACGGAGCAGGAGTGAAATTAGATATGAGTCTTGATGACGATGATGATTCATCTGACCACTTTTAGACCTATTACTTATTGCTTTATAGCCGATTTTTGATCGGCTTAGTAATTTATTAGAAAGATCACTATAATCAATTACTCCTGTTCCTTTACAGGATCATACAAATCAACCTCTTCTGAACTAAATAGTGAAGAAATAGAAAGCACCACAGGTAATTCCTCC